>JAZLDW010000027.1:0-12320 GCA_045614945.1 Clostridia bacterium
CCCTTATCGGTCTTGCAAGAGCAACCGAAGGGAATGAAGAACTTGTAACCGATGCTACCGATAAACTTGTTATAGAAAGTCTTTTTACAACGGTGACTAATGTAAATTTCAATAATGCTACAATAAACAAACTTATACAGCGTATAGAAGCAGAAAAGAACAGACTTGTTCCAAATTGTCTATGCTGTTCATCTTCTTGCGGAAGAAATGACAATTACGATATGAATGAGTTGTGGGATTCAGACGAGGACATTCGTTCTCTTAAGTCTTTGATATTATTCGGTATCAGAGGAATAGCTGCTTACGCATATCATGCTTTTGTTTTGGGTTATCAGGCTAAGGATGTAAACAAGTTCTTTTATAAAGCATTATTTGCAATCGGTATGAAAGATTGGGGTATGAATGAGCTTTTGCCGATTGTAATGGAGGTTGGCGAAATTAACTTGAAATGTATGGAACTTCTTGATAAAGCCAATACAGAAAGCTTTGGCAACCCTGTTCCGACAGAGGTTAGCCTGACCGTTGAGAAAGGTCCTTTCATAGTCATTTCGGGCCATGACCTTTACGACCTTAAGCAGTTGCTTGAACAAACAAAAGATAAAGGTATCAACATCTATACCCATGGTGAAATGCTACCAGCTCATGCATACCCTGAATTGAAAAAATACTCTCATTTGAAAGGTAATTTCGGTACAGCCTGGCAGAATCAGCAAAAAGAATTTGCTAACATTCCTGCACCGATTATATTTACCACTAACTGTCTGATGCCGCCTAAACCAAGTTATGCAGACAGAGTGTTTACTACAGAAGTGGTATCTTACCCTGAAATCATACACATTGGAGAAGACAAGGATTTCACTCCCGTAATTGAAAAAGCTCTTGCTCTCGGCGGTTATCCTACCGATATGCACTTTACAGGAATTAACGGCGGAGAAAAGGTTATGACTGGCTTTTCTCACAATGCTGTATTATCTGTTGCTGATACAGTTATTGATGCAGTAAAATCAGGAACAATCAAACATTTCTTCCTTGTTGGTGGTTGTGATGGTGCAAAGCCCGGCAGAAATTACTACACAGAATTCGTTAAGCAAACACCTGAAGATAGTATTGTTTTAACACTTGCTTGCGGAAAATATCGTTTTAATGATCTTGACATTGGAACAATAGGCGGACTTCCTCGCATTATGGATATGGGACAATGCAACGATGCGTATAGTGCAATCAAAGTTGCAGTTGCTCTTGCGGAAGCATTTGAATGTAATGTAAATGATTTGCCGCTTTCGATGGTACTTTCGTGGTATGAACAAAAAGCAGTATGTATTTTACTCACACTTTTACATCTTGGCATAAAGAATATTATTCTCGGTCCATCACTTCCAGCATTTGTTTCTCCGAATGTTTTATCATTCTTGGTAGAGAATTATGGAATTTCACCGATAACAACACCTGAACAGGATTTGAAGATGTTATTAAAATAGTTCAAAAATAGATAAAAAAATCTCGTTGCCCAAAAAGGCAACGAAAAATGGGCAACAAAAAGCCGTTCAGAGCAATCTGAACGGTTTTTTTGGAGCTGGTGGCGTGACTTGAACACGTGACCTTTCGATTACGAATCGAATGCACTACCAACTGTGCTACACCAGCATTTATGGGGGTTTTGAGGACCCTAATATTAAAATGTAATGGTTGTCAAAATCTAATTTATTGAGATTTCAACATCACTTGTGCAACCTACTGATTTTTTCAATGAGTCCTGCTCATTACGAATCAAATGCACTACCAACTGTGCTACACCAGCGTTTAATCTGTTTTTACAGTCATTACAATATATCACACAAGAGAATTTTTGTCAAGATAATTTGCAACAGTAAAAAGGGTTGTGAAATTTATCATTTTGTGGTAATATATCCATATATCATTGTTAAAAGGATATGAAGAATAGCATGGATAAATACAAAACAATTGCGAAAGAGGCTCAGGCAGAGATTGTTGAGAAGCGGTCAAGATTTATTGCTAATGTAATGCCTGTTTCCTCCGAAGAAGAGGCTATTTATTACCTCAACATAATAAAACAAAGGCATTGGGACGCAAGACACAATGTCTATGCCTATGTAATAAAAGAGAATAACCTTATGCGATACAGCGATGACGGAGAGCCAAGCGGTACAGCGGGTGTACCTGTTCTTGAAATTCTTAAAAGAGAAAACCTGACCGACTTAATTGTGGTTGTAACAAGATATTTCGGTGGAGTTTTGCTTGGCACAGGGGGGCTCGTGCACGCATACTCAAAGGCGGCAAAGGAAGGAATCAATGCGGCAGGAATAACGGATATGATACTTTGCCGTAAACTTGTGATTAGTTGTGATTATAACCTGATGGGCAAGATACAATACGAAGTAGCGGCGTTTGAAGATGCGTTTTGCAGCGAGATAAACTATGGCGAATCTGTTGAAATATGTGTGTATGTGGCGCAAGAGAGTGAGAGCAGATTTGTTGCAAAAATAATTGATGCAACAAACGCTGCTGTGAGCATTGAACAGGGTGGAATTGAATATTTTGAAAAATCCGCAAATTTTTAGGGTATGCGGTCTTTAATCCTTGCAAAATTTCTCAGAATATGGTATACTGATTAAATAATTTAAAGATCAGGGAGTGGTAAAGATGAAACGCGTTATTTCCGTAGTTATTTCGGTTATAATCGCGCTCTCTTGTGCCGCTCCTTTTGTTGTGTATGCACAGAAAGATAGTCGCTTTATCGCGACCGATAATGAGTATGTTGGGACGGCGGGATTTGCTACGCGCGAGATGGCTGTTGCAGGCTTTGTCCGCGCGGTTGGGATGGACAAGCTTAAAATAAACGAGTCTATACTTAACAAATACTCTGACAAGGCGAAGATATCATACACATACATAGATGAAATGTCTGCTGCAGTGTACTTGGGTTTGATTGGCGGATATGAGGACGCAACCCTTCGCCCCCAGATCCCAATAACACGCGCAGAGGCGCTTGTTGTTGTAAATCGCGCGCTGAGTCATGCGGAGCTTCCGTCTCATTATACGACTACTTTTGAGGATACTCCCGTGTGGGCGCAGAAGCAGATAAACAGACTTGCCGCAGCGGGGATTGTAAAAGGCTATGGCGACGGTCGTGTTGGGGCAAATGATAATTTGACGCCAGAGCAGGTTTTTGCGCTGTGTGAAAGAATTGCCCGCGCAACCGGACCCTGCGGCGATTTTTACACCTATGTAAACTCACAGTGGCTTGAGGATATTGAGCTCCCTGATGGAAGTCATTCATACTCCGAGACTGACAGATTGCAAAGTGGCATAGACAATCAGATTATGAATATTGTTTACTCTCTGTATCGAAGACACTATAACAACGGGGAGACTTTTGCCGCTGCGTCTGCCGAGAAGAAGATAATAAATGTATATTCTGCCATTGCTGACCAGGGATATCGGGACAGACTCGGTCTTGCGCCTGTTGAAAAATATCTTGCAATGATTGATTCATCAAGGAACATTGATGAAGTTGTTCTTGTTATGGCAGAGCTTGAAAAGGCAGGATTTTCTACTCTCTTGCCCGTGATCCTTGATACAAACATATATGATTCTGCGCAGTATGTCCCGTCTTTTTCAACATGTTATATGGGGGTCAGTGCCGAGATTGTTGACGACAGAGATTTTAAAAAGAGCCTCTCTGCTTATAAAGATTACATAGAGGAACTTTTTGAGATATCAGGAAGCTCTCAAACTGATGCAGACTATCTTGCGGAACTTTCGACAACTCTTTGCTACTCTTTGCTTGATTCAATCAGTAAAATGTCAAAGGCAAAGGAAATAGATGGCTCGGTACGCATTTGCACCGTGAGCGAGGTAGCAAAAATATATTCAAACATTGATATAAAAAAGTATCTGTCTGCATATGGCTATGGCGGTGCGAAAAAGGTACAGATATATAATGAAGAACTTGCAAAAGAGATAAATAAGCAGTTAAAGCCAAACAACCTTGAAACAATCAAGGCTTATCTTAAGGCGTCAGTGCTTGATTCCTCGGCATTATATCTTACCGCCGATACATTTGAGGCTTGCGAGAGCTACAGAGAAAAACAAACAGGCATGAAATCTGATCTTATACCCTCTGATTACGCGGTGTATATACTTCAGGAGATGCTTGGATGGGAACTTGGAAAAATATATATCGATGCATACTTTCCAGAGACTATAAAGCCTGCAGTTGAGGATTTGACCGCAAAAATTATAGCGCAATATGAGATGCAAATAAAAAATTCTGTGGGAATCTCCCCGCAGGAGAGATCTTTTGCTATAGCAAAGCTTAAAAACCTTAAGGTAAATATTGCGTTTCCGGACGACATATCGGGTTATGAGGGAGATGTTGTATTTCGTCCCATTTCAGAGGGCGGAAACCTGATGGAATATAAAATATTGCAGAGTCTGCGTCGCAGCGAAAACTGTGCCGCACTCTTTAAATCAAAGAAGAGAGCAGATAGGGGTGGGTGGAAGATTCTTCCGCAGAGTGTCAATGCGATGTATGACCCTGCGACCAACAGTGTTACTGTTCCTGCGGGTCTTTTGCAGTCGCCGTACTTTGACCAGACTGCAGAGTTTGAAGAAAATCTTGGCTCTGTCGGGGTAATTATTGCGCACGAAATCAGCCATGCTTTTGACTCTGCTGGAATACAATTTGATGAAAAGGGCAGTCTTATCGTTGATAAGGCAGAGAGACAAAGGCTGTCGTTTGAGGGGATATATAGAAAAACTGTCGGTGAATATAACAAACTTATATTTTCCGGAGCATATATCGACGGAAGCTTAACTGAACGCGAGAACTTTGCAGACCTTGCGGGAATGTCTTGTGTTATAGGTCTTGCCGGGGCAGAAAATCCGAAGCTTGGGCTGGTTTTTGAGTCATATGCAAGGTCGTGGAGGACAAAAACTACGAAGAAATATGACAGAGAAACGGCAGAAAAGGCTGTGCATTCTCCTGCAAGCATCCGTGTGAACAGGGTTTTATCAAACTTTAAAGAGTTTGAGGGTTTTTATGGAGTAATCGATGGCGACGGAATGTTTATTCCCGATGCCGACAAAATAAATATATGGAAGTAAAGACGAGTAAAGAGGGATGAAAATGCAGCAGAGAACATATCGACTAAAAGAACTTCTTGGAAGGATTATACCATACTTTAAGCCGTATCTTCTGATACTTGCGCTTGATTTGTTTTGCGCAGCTCTTACATCTGTGTGCGAAATTGTTTTACCTATGATTATCAGGCATATAACAAATGTTGCGCTTGAAAATGCTGCGCTTCTCTCTGTGCAGATGATCCTGGGGTACGGAGCTTTGTATCTTGTGCTTCGTATAATTGACTGTTTTTCCAATTATTACATGGCAAGTACGGGGCACATTATGGGAACCAAAATAGAGACAGACATGCGTCGTGATGCATACGCGCATTTGCAAAAGCTTTCCAACACATATTTTAACAACACCAAGGTTGGACAGATTATGGGAAGAATTACAAACGATTTGTTTGATGTCAGCGAGTTTACCCATCACTGCCCCGAGGAGTTTTTTGTTGCAGGGCTTAAGATAGTAGCTTCGTTTGTTATTCTGTCAAACATAAATCTTGCGCTTACCATACTCATATTTATATTTGTACCGATTATGACGGTAGTATGCAGGAGAATTAACAGACGGATGAGAGAAGGGTTTTCTCAGCAGCGTCACCGCATAGGAGAACTCAATGCAAGCATTGAGGACAGTCTTCTCGGTCAAAAGGTTGTAAAGGCTTTTGCGAATGAGGATATAGAAAATACCAAGTTTGAAAAGGGCAACAGAGAATTTTTTGAAATAAAAAAGTATACATACAAAATTATGGGTCTTTTTCACACATCAACCAGGGCGTTTGACGGACTTATGCACCTTGCGGCTATGGTCGGTGGAGGACTGTTCCTTCTGCGCGGGGAAATTCTTGCAGGAGACCTGATTGCCTACATAATGTATGTATCCACCTTGATTGCAACAATTCGCAGAATTATAGAGTTTACCGAACAGTTTCAGCGTGGAATGACGGGAGTTGAAAGGTTTTTGCAGATTATAGATGCCGATATTGAGATTTTTGATGACCCCGACGCAGTGGACATAGTAAATCCTGTTGGCAACATTGTTTTTTCCAATGTCACATTTGAGTATCCCGATGACCACAACGAAGTGTTTAAAAATCTAAATCTTGAAATAAGTGCAGGCGAAAAAATAGCCTTTGTCGGTCCGTCGGGAGGCGGAAAAACCACGCTTTGCAACCTTATTCCAAGATTTTACGATATAACAGAAGGAAAAATAACCCTTGATGGAACAGATATAAGAAAAATTACACTTAAAAGTCTGAGAAGAAGCATTGGCATTGTCCAGCAGGATGTGTATCTCTTTTCGGGTACGGTTTACGAAAACATTATCTACGGTAGGCCAGACGCCACAAGGGAAGAGGTTGTAGAGGCTGCAAAAAAAGCAGGAGCGGATGAGTTTATAAGAGAGTTAAAGGATGGATATGACACATATGTTGGAGAGAGGGGAGTAAAGCTCTCTGGAGGACAAAAGCAACGCATCAGTATTGCCAGAGTTTTTCTTAAAAATCCGCCGATAATAATTCTTGACGAGGCAACATCTGCTCTTGATAATGAGAGTGAGTTTGCGGTTTCAAAATCCTTAAGCGCTCTTGCAAAGGGTAGAACTACATTAACTGTTGCGCACAGACTCTCGAGCATCAGAAACTCTGACAGAATAATGGTATTGACAAACGAAGGCATCGTAGAAGAAGGCAATCACGAGCAGCTAATGAAAAAAGACGGTGTTTATAAGAAATTTTACACCATGGCGAACGAACTTAAATAGAAAATGCCTTGGTTGACTATCTTAAAGCAAGGTGGTAAAATATGAGGAGGAGGTAATTGCTATGACATTTTACAGTTTTTTATCTTCAATATTCAGTTATGTATTTACATTTATTATATATCTGTTTATTTTTTCGGTTATACGCCTTATATATCTTGATGTAAAGAAAATGAGCAGATTTGCAAACAACAGTGCGACAGACTCTCAGTGCGCAAGTTTAAAGAGTACGAAATCAAAGGTTTCCCTGCAGACGCAGATAAAAAATCGTTACACCATATATGAAGAGGCAACAATCGGCAGGGGCAGAGGGAGTGACATCTGCATAAAAGAAGATTTTATTTCGGCAAATCATGCACATATATGGCATGAGGATGGTGAATGGTATCTGGAAGACCTCGGCAGTCGTAACGGCACCGCTGTAAATGGTCAGAGAATAAGGGAAATCGTTATTTTAGACCCGGAGGATGTAATTTCTTTTGGAGGACTTAATTTTGTGTTTGAACTTTAGTTTAGGGAGATGTAAACTATGGCAAAGTTTAAAGGTCTTAACTACAGGCGCCCTGCTTTTCTCTTAATACTGATGAATCTTTTTGGATTCTCGCTCTTGTTTGTTGCAAATGGCTACAACAAAAACATAGCATACATAGGAATAGGAATCCTTACCCTGTATGTGATTGTGTACTCTGTAATCGTTGCATGCAGGATGGGCGACAAGTTTATTGTTCCTATGGCGTGTATGCTTATTACCATGGGTATTATTTTGCTGTGCAGAATTAACATAGAGTTTGGACTTAAACAAATTGTATGGGTCGGAATTGGAGTGTGCGTATTTTTTGTTGCATATCTGATTTATTACAACATAAGGTTTTGGAGCAAACTCTGGGTTTTTTATTTTCTGGGCGGCACATTTCTTTTCATAGTGACGCTTTTGTTTGGCAAGATGGTAAATGGTTCTAAAAACTGGATTGACCTTGGCGGCATCTCTTTTCAGCCGTCAGAACTTACAAAAATATTGTTTGTAATGTTTCTTTCCTGCTATTTTTCGGGAGAGTGGACAAGGCCTTTCAAAAATTTATCTCCAAAGACAATGTCGTTTGGAGTAACATATCTTTTTATTGGTTTTCTGGTGCTTCAGCGTGACTGGGGAACCATTTTGGTTCTTTTTTCAATTTATATTTTTATGATATATGTGTACGAAAAGGACTTTAAGTTTTTGATTTTTAATGTCGGTGCGGCGGCAATTGTGGCAATTCTTGGTTATAAATATCTGCATCACATTCAGGTGCGTGTCAGCACATGGCTTGATCCATGGGCAGATATTTCGGGTACGGGGTATCAAATTACGCAATCGCTTTTTGCTATCGCATCGGGGGGGTATTTTGGCAAAGGAATTGGTAACGGTTCTCCAAACTATATCCCGGAGGTTCACTCTGACTTTATTTTCTCGGCAATCTGCGAGGAAATGGGCATTTTTGGTGGTGCAGCAGTTATTATTCTTTTCTTTCTTATTGCATACCGTTGCTTTAAAATTTCAATAAAGACTACGAACGCCTTTGACAAGGCTCTGTGCTTCGGGCTTACGGTTATGTTTGCCATGCAGACATTTATTATTGTCGGTGGTGTAACAAAAATGATTCCTTTGACGGGTATTACGCTGCCCTTTGTAAGCTATGGTGGCACATCAATTGTTGTTAGCTTTGCATCGCTTGGGATAATTCAGGCGATTTCTGCAAAGGTTGACAGACATCCCGAGGAATAAATTTACGCAGAAGATTAAGAAAGGAGAATGCCTGTGCGTACCAACAAGAGAATAATCAGAGTTTTAGTTGTTGTGTCACTCATGTTCTTATCGCTTGTGACATATCTTCTTTATTTTAATATGTTTAACGCAGAAGAGGTTGCGGGCAACTCCTACAACAAGCGCCAATGGGAAGACGAAAAGTTTGTCAAGCGCGGTAGCATCTATGACCGTGACGGAGTTGTTCTGGCAGAGACAAGGATAAATGGTGACGAGAGGGTCAGGGTTTATCCAAAGGGGCATCTTTACAGTCATATTATCGGTTATCACTCTAAAGTGTATGGTAAAAGTCAGCTTGAGATGAAATATGACCGAGAGCTTCTCGGCAAGGGAGATATAAACATAAGCTTTAATGAGCTTCGCTCCGGCTATGATCTTAACCTTACTATAGATAATGATCTGCAAAGCTATGCATACGACCAGCTTGGCGGCAGACGCGGAGCGGTGGTAGCAATAGAGCCGTCTACGGGCAAGATTCTCGCAATGGTTAGCTATCCGGATTTTAATCCGTCCGCATCCGCGCTTGAAGAGAGTTGGAAATACATTGTAGAGCGAGAGGATTCGCCTCTTCTTGCAAGGGCAACGAATGGTCTTTATGCCCCCGGCTCTACCTACAAGATTGTTACTGCATCTGCCGCGTATAGTGCAGGATATTCTGACAAAATATTTGAGGATGAGGGCGCGTTTGAGATAGATGGCCTCAAGGTCGAAAACTATGACGGTAAGAGCTATGGAACACTTGACTTAAAACAGGCTTTTGAGTATTCGAGCAATTTTGCCTTTTGCAGCCTTGGTTATGAGCTTGGCTCCGAAAATGTACTTGCCGCAGCAGAGGCTTTTGGCATAAACAAGTCTATCGATATGGATTTGCCCGTATCAAAAAGCCGAATTGAATATAAAAAGATGTATGACGCAGATGCGGCACTTGTTTCTATCGGACAGGGACAGTTGCTTATGACGCCCTTGCATGTTGCGATGGTGGGGGCGACGATAGCTAATGACGGCAAGATGATGAGGCCATATCTTGTTGACAGAATCACAGCGTCATCGGGTGTAAGCTTAGGAACAACTAGGCCGCAGGCGCTTTATCATCCGATAAACTATGAAAACGCACAGTTTATGAAAGACCTGATGACAGGAGTTGTGAAAAAAGGAACAGGGACAAGAGCACAGATATCAGGAATAACTGTTGCTGGAAAGACGGGAACCGCCGAGAACGAGACAAAGAAAGACCACTCGTGGTTTGTTGGATTTGCGCCTGTGGAAAATCCGCAGATTGCTGTAGCGGTTCTGCTTGAATATGATGGGGGCGCAGGAGGAACAAATGCCGCCCCGATTGCGAGAAATGTAATAAGCAAATATCTTAGATAAACTTGATTTGACGCAAAAGGGTCTTGTAATTTAAGAAAATCTGTAGTATAATATTTTTTTAATAAAATTTGAAAAGAGATGGACAAATGACGCTTGAAGAAATAAAACAACTGGACAGCAAATACTATATGAATACCTTTGGGGAGCGTACGCCTTTATGTTTTACAAAAGGCGAGGGAATCACGCTTACCGCCACCGATGGAAAAACCTACAAAGACTTTTTTGCAGGCATTGCGGTAAACTGTCTTGGCTACGGCCACGAGAGACTCTGCCGCGAACTTTGCGAGCAGATAAAGTCTCTTGTTCACATATCAAATGTATTTTATGTTGATAATCAGGCAAAACTTGCGCAGATGATAGTTGAAAATTCATGCGCAGACAGAGTTTTTTTCTGTAACAGCGGAGCGGAGGCAAACGAGGGCGCTATTAAACTGGCGAAGAAATATTTTACATCACGGGGAATCGATAGTAAATATGAGATAATATCCCTTAAAAATTCGTTTCATGGCAGAACCCTTGCAACAGTTGCGGCAACAGGGCAAGAGAAGTATCAAAAGCCATACAAGCCGCTTCTCGAAAAATTTGTTCATGTTGAGATAAACGACATCAACGCACTTAAAACTGCTGTAAATGAAAAAACCGCAGCGATTATGGTGGAACTTATACAGGGCGAGAGTGGGGTTCATCCTCTCAGCGCCGAATATGTAGCAGAACTTGAAAGACTTTGCAGAGAAAACGAGATTATACTTATATGTGACGAGATACAAACCGGTGTCGGCAGAACAGGAAAGCTTTTTGCACACGAGCATTATGGCATAGAGCCTGATATCTTTACGATGGCGAAAGGTCTAGGTGGCGGAGTTCCCGTCGGTGGATTTGCGGCAAAGCAAAAAATAGCCGATGCATTTGTTCCGGGAGATCACGGTACAACCTTTGGCGGTAATCCTCTGGCAATGAGAGCGGGCTGCGTGGTAATTGATGAAATGGTAAACGGCGGCGTTGTAGAAAATGCGGCAAAAGTCGGAGAATATTTTTTCGAAAAATTAAATGAGCTATCCGCATCGACAGGAAAAATTGCAGAGATACGCGGAAAAGGGCTTATGATAGGCGTAGAATTCAAAGAAGAAATCGCAAAGCAACTGGGCGCTGCTATGCGCGAGATGGGTTACCTTGTGGGCGTAATCGGAACAAAGGTGTTCCGCATCGTTCCACCGCTGATACTTACGATGGAAGATGTTGATGGATTTATAGATGCCCTTAAAGAGGCGCTTGAAAATATATAGGTTGTAGTTTTGAAAAACCATAATTTTCTAACTAAGATATTAAAGCACTTGCCGAGCCCTGTTGCGCTTGCCAGACCCAAGCGCCTTCCTTCGTTCCGCTTCGCGGAACTCGGATAAAGGGGTTTCATCCCTTTAAAACCCCAATGTGTCCGCAAAGCGAACCACTGTAATGTTGCTTTGGCAGTAATATAATATTAGATTACTATTTGGGACTTGTCCCATGCACTAAACATATTTAGAAAGAAGGATAATAATGAGTCTTAACCACTTCATAAGTATTCACGATGTTACCGTTGATGAGTTTAATCATCTTATGGATCTTGCACACAAACTTAAGAAGGAACAAAAATCAGGAATCGAGCACCACATCTTAAAAGGTCAGGTTCTGGGAATGATTTTTACAAAATCTTCTACAAGAACAAGGGTATCTTTTGAGACGGGTATGTATCAGCTTGGTGGATTTCCTATGTTTTTAAGCTCAAGCGACATACAGCTTGGCAGAGGCGAGAGCATCTACGACACAGCAAATGTTCTGAGCCGTTTTATAAATGGAATAATGATAAGAACTTTTGATCATCAGGATGTTTTAGACCTTGCAAAATATGGCAGTATTCCGATTATAAACGGCCTTACTGACCTTCTTCATCCCTGTCAGGCAATGGCAGACCTTATGACTGTATACGAGCATAAAGGCAAACTTGAGGGATTAAAGCTTGCCTATGTCGGCGACGGCAACAACGTTGCACACTCTCTGCTCTATGCTTGTGCAAAAGCAGGAATGGATATGACTATCGCAACCCCTAAGGGCTACGAGGCCGATGCAGAGATACTTTCAAACGCCAAAGAAGATGCGAAGCAGACAGGAAGCACAATTACTGCAACCTATGACCCGATTGAAGCCGTAAGCGGCGCAGATGTTGTCTGCACAGACACATGGGTAAGTATGGGACAAGAGGCA
>JAZLDW010000028.1:0-7025 GCA_045614945.1 Clostridia bacterium
TAAAATTTTGGCGAATTTCGATAAGCAAGAATAAAGCTAACGCTTCTTATTTATATGTCTTTAAATTTTTTAATGCTTCATAGGCAATTGTTTTGTGTTTATGCAAATGTAATATGTTTTATTATTTATACCGAATGATTAAGTCTTTATTTCAATGAATTTTCTAATTCAACCCTACTGTTGAACTAATTATCATTTCATAATATATCAATATCCATACTCCTTAAAAGGTCTTTCCTTTGTAGGTGATGTTGTCTGTAAGAACTTTAAACCATCTTCCGTAATTCTATATTTGCCACGAGATATTGTTTCAAGCATTCCTATTATTCTTAAACGATGTTTTGCCCAACCTACTTTATCTGTTGATTTTAATAATACTTTTTCATCATTTGACAGATTGAAAACTCTTGAAATGTATTCTCTGCATTCCTCTGCTGAATGAATTTCTTTATCACCTATATATTGCAAAAGAGGAAACATGCATTCTTTAACCTCTGGTATCATAAGCCTATTTTATAAAATCATTTATTGTTATTAGCAACTACTTAAGCAAGTTCTCCAATTCACTCCAACTATTGAATTAATAAATTTCCCTCTTATCTTTATGAACTATCTCAATAGTCTAAATATCGAGTGTTGCTACAAATAAACGATTTATACAATAATAAAACAAAAAACGGAGAGAGTTTTTCAACTTTCTCCGCTTCAGTAGCGAGACCCGGGATTGAACCGGGGACCTCATGATTATGAATCATGCGCTCTAACCAGCTGAGCTATCTCGCCATTGCATTTTTGCGGTGCAAAGATATATTTATAATTTGAATATGACAAATATTTTACAACTTTTCATCAAAAAAATATTCAAAAAGAACATTTAAGTACTGTTTTTGGGTTATATACATATATTAAACAACCATTAAATAACAAAAATAGGGTGGCTAATAATTTGATTCTTAAATATATTTTATTAACTTGCGACTGATATATAACAACTTATAACCAAACCAACCATTTTTATTCATGAGTAAAGAAAAAATCTATATCGAATATACATTGAAGGGTAGTGCAGCGATGATTTGGAAATACATAGGAACATCTGCCGGATTATCGCCTTGGTTTGCCGACAAAGTGGAAAATTATGACCGAACTTTTACATTCTACTGGGGAAAGACCGAAAAAAGAGTGGCACACCTTGTTGCACAAAGAAATGGTGTATATGTAAAATTCAGATGGGATGACGAAAGTCTGAATACCTATTTTGAGATGAGAATAGCATATAATGAGCTTACAAGGGAACATACTCTTGAAATAACAGACTTTGCCGATAAGGATGAAATTGAGGACCAAAAGGACCTATGGGATTCTCAAATAGAAAATCTAAGACGCCAATCGGGCATGTAATGGTGAGTTTTTATATATTTTATAATATATAATCAACCTTTTTAGTTACCTTTGTAGGGTTAAAAATAGCCCTTGATGCTGTTTTTACGCATTTTTAAACTATAAAAGCCAACTATTACACAATATGAAATTACCACGATTACACATAAAGAAAATGGATCTTTTTATAACAAAGACCTTTTTGGGTAATCTGATGGGTACTTTCTTTATCTGCCTTTTCATATTCATAATGCAGCTTCTGTGGATGTGGGTGGATGATTTTGTGGAAAAGGGGCTTGATATGGCTGTACTGATAAAATTCTTTGCATACGGCTCAATAACACTTGTTTCACAGTCACTTCCTCTTTCGATATTGCTCGCAGCACTGATGACTTTCGGTAACTTTGGCGAAAAGCTTGAGTTGCTTGCAATGAAGGCTGCCGGAATTCCTCTGTTGCGTATAATGACTCCGCTTATTGTATGCTGCTCGTTGCTTTGTGGCGTTTCTTTCTATTTTCAGAATACAGTAAGCCCATACGCACAAATGCAGTTATACACAATGATGTATTCAATTAAACAATCTTCTCCGGAAAGTGAAATACCTGAGAAAATTTTCTATGACAAGATTGATGGATACAATATTTACGTAGAGCATAAGGATAAAGAGACCGGAACATTATACAATGTTGTCATATATGATATGTCGGCTGGGTTCGATAAGGCAAATATACTTATATCCGATTCGGCTGAGATTATAAACACAAGTGACAATAAACTGATGGTCATGGCATTGTATTCGGGTGAACAGTTCTCTAATCTAACCGACCAGCAGACAAAAAAGCAGAACAGACCATACCGCCGCGAAACATTTACAAGAAAAGAGGTGCTTATAAAAATAGACGGTGGATTTGAGATGAAGGATGCAGCGTTCATAAAATCAAATGCTGCAAGCAAGAATATCAAGGAACTTACAAAAGATATCGACTCACTTTCTCTTAGCAACGACAGTGTGGGAGAACAGAATTGGAGAGGTGTATTGCGTTCAACTTATAAAGGACGTACAAAACTCAATCCTAATGATTCAACTATGATGGTGAGGGATAACATATTCAACATCAATACCGATAGCGTTTTCAACACTGCCACAAAGGAGTCAAGACTATCGTGGAAACGTACTCAGCTTAATAAAGTAAAGCAACTTAAGGTTGATTATGAGATTAAGAGCAATATTATGCGCTCACTCGACAAAGACCTTAACCGACATAAAATATCATGGTGGGAAAAATTCACACTCTCGCTGGGTTGTCTTGTATTTTTCTTCATTGGAGCCCCTCTTGGTGCCATTGTACGTAAGGGTGGATTGGGTTACCCGGTGCTTATATCTGTTGCTACATTCATTCTGTATTACATATTCACTACATCGGGAGCAAAACTTGCACGCGAAGGTGAATGGTACTGCTGGTTCGGCGCATGGCTTAGTACAATGGTGCTTGCACCGCTTGGTATATTCTTTACATATCAGGCAAACAAGGATTCAGGAATATTCAACGGTGATTCAATAAAATCGTTCTTCAAGACACTGTTTGCAATACCCGAAAAGCGAAATATCACCATAAAAGAGGTTATTATTGAAGACCCTGATTATACTGATTGCGCTATAACACTTGAGGATATATACAATAGAATTGGTCAATACAAAAAGACACACAGACTTAAAAAACTGCCTTCAATAAAGAGTGTATTCTTTACACCTGACAAAAAGACACTTGAAGATATAAACGAGAATTTTGAAGATGTAATAAATATTCTTGGAAACAGCAGGGAAAGAGATGTAATCAAAAGACTTAATGAATATCCGGTACTCTCGACAAATACAATATACTCACCATTCAAGAATATGTGGTTGAATATATTGTCAATAGTTGTTATACCATTTGGAATAATTATATATCTTCGCGCAATGTTCTTTAGAATGCGACTGCTAAAGAATATTGTAAAGATTGAATACAACACAAAGAAACTTATAAACACATTTAAAACTAAAGGACTTATATAATCATAATGGAAAATTTCAAACTAAATAGTATTGAGGAGGCTCTCGATGATTTCAGAGAAGGAAAAATTGTCATCGTTGTCGATGATGAAGACAGAGAGAATGAGGGTGATTTTATAATAGCTGCAGAAAAAATAACTCCTGAAACCGTAAACTTTATGCTAAAGAACGGTAGGGGAGTGTTGTGCGCTCCTATCACACTGTCACGTTGTAAAGAACTGCAGCTTGAACCACAGGTGAGTTCAAACACAAGCCTGCTCGGAACACCGTTTACAGTTACCGTGGATAAGGTAGAGGGTTGCACAACAGGTGTTTCAACAGCCGATAGAGCTGCTACAATCAAGGCTCTTGCCGACCCTGCAAGCAAACCTGAAACATTTGCACGCCCGGGACACATCAACCCATTGTATGCACAGGATAATGGTGTTTTGCGTCGTGCAGGACACACAGAAGCCAGCATAGACCTCGCACGCCTTGCAGGACTTTATCCTGCAGCGGCACTCATTGAGATAATGAATGAGGATGGAACAATGGCACGTATGCCACAGTTGATTGAGATTGCCAAAGAGAACAATTTCAAGATAATATCAATTAAAGACCTTATAGAATACCGTCTTAAGGTAGAATCACTTGTAGAGAAAGGTGAAGAGGTAGATATGCCTACAGAGCATGGACATTTCCGTCTTATACCTTTCCGTCAAAAGTCGAATGGTCTTGAGCATATAGCTTTGATAAAAGGCGAGTGGAGCGAAGATGAGCCGGTTATTGTACGTGTTCATTCATCATGTATGACCGGAGATATATTCGGTTCACAGCGTTGCGATTGCGGTGCGCAGTTGCATGAGGCGATGAAACTTATTGAAAAGACCGGAAAAGGTGTTATCGTGTATCTTAACCAGGAAGGACGCGGTATAGGACTTATGAACAAGATGCGTGCATATAAGTTGCAGGAGGAGGGTATGGATACCGTAGATGCCAACCTTTGCCTCGGATTCAAAGCCGATGAGAGAGATTACGGCGTAGGTGCTGAAATTTTGCGTCAGATTGGTGTACACAAGATGCGTCTCATCACAAACAATCCTGTCAAGAGAATAGGACTTGAAAGTTACGGCTTGACAATAACAGAAAACATAAGCATTGAGATAGAACCCAATACTTACAATTCCCGTTACCTGCATACAAAAGCTGAGAGAATGGGACATACATTGAATTTCAAGAAACATTAATAATAAAAGATAATATGAATCAATTATCAGACCGCGTAAACCGATTGGCGCCATCGGCAACATTGGCAATGTCACAAAAAAGCCAGGAGTTGAAAGCACAAGGCGTAGATGTTATCAACATGAGTGTGGGTGAACCAGACTTCAATACTCCCGATGCCATAAAAGCTGCCGCAAAGCAGGCTATCGACGATAACTGGTCACGTTATTCACCAGTTCCGGGTTACCCTTCATTGCGCAAGGCTATCGTTGAGAAATTGAAGAATGAGAATGGTCTTGAATTCAAAGAGACTCAGATTTCTGTATCAAACGGTGCAAAGCAGGCTGTATGTAATGCCATTATGGCACTTGTAAACCCCGGTGATGAGGTTATTGTTCCTGCACCTTATTGGGTAAGCTACCCTGATATGGTGAAACTTGCTGACGGTAATCCAGTCATAGTAAGTGCAGGTATTGAGCAGAACTTCAAGATAACCGGCGCACAGCTCGAAGCTGCAATAACTCCAAAGACAAAGATGCTTATCCTTTGTTCACCTTCAAATCCTACAGGTTCGGTATATACAAGAGAGGAGTTGAAAGAGCTTGCTGATGTTCTTGCAAAATATCCTCAGGTATATGTGGTTGCTGATGAGATTTATGAGCATATAAGCTATGTGGGAAAACACGAGAGTATTGCTCAATTCGAAGAGATAAGAGAGCGTGTAATAATAATCAACGGTGTTTCAAAGGCATACGCAATGACCGGATGGCGCATTGGTTACCTTGCTGCAGCAGAATGGATTGTAAAGGGCTGTAACAAGCTACAGGGACAATATACCAGCGGACCTTGCTCTGTATCACAGATGGCATCATTAGAGGCTTATACAGGCTCACAGGAACCTGTAGAGGAGATGCGTAAGGCATTCCAGCGTCGTCGCGACCTTATTGTAAAACTTGCAAAGGAAATTCCTGGTCTTGAAGTGAATGTTCCAGAAGGTGCATTTTATCTGTTCCCAAAATGTAGTTCATTCTATGGAAAAAGCTATGGTGACACTGTTATCAACAACAGCGACGACCTTGCAATGTACTTGTTGACAGAGGCACACGTTGCTGCTGTAGGCGGTACATCATTCGGTGCTCCTGAGTGCTTCAGAATGAGTTATGCAACAAGCGACGAGAATATTATCGAAGCTATACGCCGTATAAAGGAGGCTCTTGCAAAGCTAAAGTAACAGTTATTTACTCAAATAAAATAATGTGGATATAGCCTGTGTTTATAACATGGGCTATATTTTTTTCATATTTTCATTTTTAAATTATAACTTTATATCAATCGTAGCGAAAAGGCTGTTTAAAAAAATGTTGATAATGTGTTGAAAACATAATGATAAAAAAAGTAAAAAAAGTGGCATTTAAATTTTGTTTTTCACAATCAAAAATTAAGCCGAAGAGGTAATTAAAACACCAAATTATTTTACCACTTTTTTCTCTCATTTTTTCAAACAGATTTCAACCGTTATAAACATGTTGAAAAGCCATTTTTTATTAAAGGAAACAGATTTTTCAAATTGTTGATAAAGGTTGTTTTATAATTAATTGCCAACGAATTAAGTTGTTTAAAAGATATTGATAAGTAAAATTCTTTAACTGATAACTTAAATAGCAAGTTTAAACTCATTTTTTTCTCTACATTATAAACAGGATTTATTGTTGTTTTTATCTTTTTTTAAATTTTTAAAAAGGATATATATAATATAAAATCGGTTGAAATTGTGGAGAACTGAATAACCCTCTTTGTACTTGGATTATATTTGTATATATTCGCAATAAATAAAATATATGATATGTTGAAGTATGTAACTGTTGCATTCGCACTTATCCTGGCTATTCTTGATTTTTTGGCATACAAAAGACTCGAACATTATAATGCTAAAAGTTATATAAAAAGAACGTTTGCTGTTTTTGTGATAGTAGCAAACATAATACCTTTATCTGTTCCTTTGTTTATGTTTATTTTCAATAACGAGAATAACGGGACTGTAATGATGAAGGTTTCAATGGTGCTGCTCACCATTTTTATTGCTGTTACGATATGCCGACTTATTCTGTATATATTCTGGTTGCCTTCGAAAAATAAAATATTGCTGTATTGCGGTGGAGTAGTGAGTTTGGCTTCTCTTGTATTGTTTTCTTACGCCGTTTTTGTAACCCGCACCGATTATAGAGTAAATGAGGTAGAAATATCTTTCAAAAACCTTCCTGAAGAGTTTGACGGTTATAGAATAGCTTTTATATCAGATATTCATGTTGGGTCAATGTATGACGCTGAAAGCGAACTTAAGAAGCTCTCGGAGGTTATATCCGGCACTGATGCGGATGTTGTTCTTTTT
>JAZLDW010000029.1:0-6092 GCA_045614945.1 Clostridia bacterium
TTGCCGAGGCAAAACGCCACTGCGCAGACATTTGCATTTTTGGTCACACTCACATTCCATTTCTTGAAAACATTGATGGTATGTGGATAGTCAATCCCGGCCCTGCAAAAAACGGCTACGCACTTTTGACCATAAAGAACAATACTGTTTCTGTCGATCTAAAGAGTCTTTAAAGTATTGACAAATCTTTTTTCAGATTATAAAATAATAATCATTAAAAAAAGTTTAAGCGATATACATAATATGAATATAAAACGAATGGAAGGTAATAATATGAAAGTGCTTTTACTTAACGGAAGCCCAAGGGGCGAAAAGTGCACCTATACCGCACTTAAAATTGCTGCCGACGAACTGAATTCAAACGAAATTGAAACAGAAATCGTAAACATCGGATTAGACCCGATACGCGGCTGCATCGGTTGTGGCGGTTGTGCAAAAAGCGGCGACGGAAAGTGTTCCTTTGATGGCGATGGTGTAAATGATTTTATTGAAAAGATGAAGTCCGCAGACGGTCTTATTGTTGGCTCTCCTGTTCACTACGCCGCAGTGTCAGGGGCAGTGACCTCTTTTATGGACAGAGTATGCTATGCAGGTGGCGCAAATCTTGCGTTTAAACCCGGCGCCTCAGTCGTAAGTTGTCGTCGCGGTGGCGCAAGTGCAGCCTTTGACCAGCTTAACAAGTATTTTACTATACTTAATATGCCGATTGTGTCATCAAACTATTGGAATATGGTACACGGCGGCACCCCCGAGGATGTTATGCAGGACGAAGAAGGCGTACAGACAATGAGGGTTCTTGGCAAAAATATGGCATGGCTTGTAAAAGCAATTGATGTAGCAAAAAATAACGGTTTGCCGCACCCTGCGGCAGAGCCGAAAATTAAAACAAACTATATAAGATAAAGGAGAAAGGCATATGAAAAAGTATATTTGCAATGTATGTGGATATGTGTACGACGAGGAAATCGGAGATGTCGAAAACGGAATAATGCCAGGCACAGAATGGGCTGATGTTCCTGAAGATTACATTTGCCCTCTTTGCGGCGTAGGAAAAGACGAATTTTCAAAGGAATAATTAAAATACGGAGATGCTAGGCATCTCCGTATTTTAGGTATAGAGGTACTACTTATGAACAAAAGAAACTATCAGCGAGAACTTGATAATCTGCTTGTTGAAATACAAAAGCAAAATATAACTCCAAAACTTTTAGTTCACAGCTGCTGTGCGCCATGCAGCAGTTATGTCCTTGAATATTTGAGTGATTATTTTGATATTACTGTTCTTTATTATAACCCAAATATTTCTCCAATTGACGAATATGAGTATCGCAAAGCAGAACAAATCAGGCTTATAACCCAAAAAAAGTGGACAAACCCTGTAAAATTCATAGATTGCGACTGGGATAATTCTACATATGAAGACGCAATCAAAGGTCTTGAAGACGAAAGAGAAGGAGGTTCGCGCTGTGCAATCTGCTTTAATATACGACTTACAAAGACTGCCGAGATTGCAAGAGAAAATAATTTTGACTATTTTGTCACAACTCTCAGTATAAGCCCCCTTAAAGACGCGGACATCTTAAACGAAATTGGAGAAAGCCTATCAAATCAGTATGATATAAAATTTCTTCCGTCAGATTTTAAAAAGAGAGAGGGTTACAAGCGGTCTATTGAGTTATCCAAGGAATTTAACTTATATAGACAGAATTATTGTGGCTGTATCTATTCTAAAAAGTCTAATATATAAAATTGTTACTTATATAAAATTATTATTACAAATTTGTCTTTTATATTGCCAACACTCTTTGTTTTTGATATACTTAACCCATTAAATTTTTTAATAAAGGTGATTTTATGCAAACTTTGTACGAAAACATTCTAAATCTTCAGTGGCAGCAAGTTGTTATGTGGGTTATTGGCGGAATTTTAATATATCTCGCCATTAAAAAGGATATGGAACCTACACTTCTTCTCCCCATGGGCTTTGGGGCGATTTTGGTAAACCTGCCCATGTCAGGAGCGATACATACTCTTGAGACACTCTTTAACGCAGGTATTGCAAACGAGCTTTTCCCGCTTATTCTTTTTATAGGAATCGGTGCAATGATTGACTTTGGCCCTCTGCTTTCTAATCCAAAGCTTATGATTTTTGGCGCAGCAGCGCAGTTTGGCATTTTCTTTACTCTTTGTCTTGCGTCTGTCTTCTTTGATATAAAGGATGCAGCGGCAATCGGTGTTATCGGTGCGGCGGATGGTCCTACCTCAATCGTTGTTGCGCAGGCTCTTGACTCAAAATATCTTGGTGCAATAATGGTTGCGGCTTATTCATATATGGCTCTTGTGCCAATCATTCAGCCACCCGTTATCAAGCTTTTGACAACCAAGAAAGAGCGTATGATAAGAATGGAATATGTCCAGAAGAACGTTTCAAAGACCACAAGAATCCTCTTCCCGATTATTATTACAGTTATTGCAGGTCTTGTTGCACCCGACTCTGTTGCTCTCGTAGGATTCTTGATGTTTGGTAACTTAATCAGAGAATGTGGCGTTTTGAACAGTCTTTCAGAGACAGCACAAAAGGTTCTTGCAAATCTTATTACCATATTCCTTGGTATTACTATCGCTCTGCGTATGCAGGCAAGTGAGTTTTTGCAGCCCGACACACTTTTAATCCTCGGCCTTGGACTCTTTGCATTTATCTTTGACACAGCAGGTGGAGTTATCTTTGCAAAAATCTTAAACCTCTTCTCAAAGAAGAAGATAAACCCAATGATCGGTGCGGCAGGAATATCTGCCTTTCCAATGTCAGGTAGAGTTGTACACAAGATGGGCCTTGCGGAAGATCCGCAGAACTTCCTTCTTATGCACTCTATGGGCGTAAACGTATCAGGACAGATTGCCTCTGTTATCGCCGGCGGTCTTATTCTTAACTTCTTTATAAATATGTAGGAGGTCTGTAAAATGAATATAGATATTATGAACTTTGTATACAATTTAAAATATATGGGTCTTGGAATGCTCGGTATAATAATTGTTATCGGCGTTATAATCCTTATAACAATGTTTTTAAACAAGGTTACAGAGAAAAAAGGCAACAACTAAGGAGCGAATTTCAGAAAGAGAGGTGATTGTCTGTGAGTAAATCAGAAAAGAAAACTTTTTTAGGTCTTTTATTGTCAGGCTTAATCATAGGCGTTGCCTCGATTACCCCGGGCCTCAGCGGCGGAATTTTAGCCATCGCCCTTGGACTATATGCACCCGCACTTGATGCTGTCACAAAACTGAGAAAGGACTTTAAAAACAGTTTCTTGTTTTTAATGCCTCTGGCAATAGGCGCGGCTATAGGCCTTTTGGTCTTTGGTATAATAATGAAGCCTCTGCTTGAAAATTTTGAGACAAGCATTATCTATCTCTTTATGGGTCTTGTTATCGGGAGTATGCCATCTGTCATCAAAAAAGCATCCTGCAACGGTTTTAGGGTTTCATTCTTGATTCCTTTTCTCCTCACCTTTGCAATCGGAATGATTCTGGCAGGAACTGTCGACTCAAATATAAAAAATGCCGAACCTACACCTTTCATCCTGTTGATAAGCGGTGGCGTGTTGTCCCTCGGCATGGTTGTTCCGGGAATAAGTTCTTCTTTCTTGCTCTTAGAAATGGGAGTTTACGAAAAAATAATAGATGCTCTCCTCTCATTTGACATTTATTTTATTTTTTGGGTTGCTCTTGGATTTATAATCGTATCCCTGGCAACAGTTAAGTTAATAAACTCCGCTTTTAAGAGGTTCCACGGATACGCATACTTTGCGGCTCTTGGATTTTTGCTCTCGTCTATGATTGCCGTCTTCCCGGGGCTTCGCACAGGATGGTACCTTATAACAGATGTATTCCTTGTTATAATCGGTGCAGCTGCGGTATATTGCTTTATGAAAAAGACAGAATAAAAAGTAACTTTAAAAGCCTCCCGTAAGGGAGGCTTTTTTTGATTTTATAACTATATTGGTTTGCTCAGCTCTGTTGTCCTTGTATATACAACAAATTATATTTGCTTTTGAACAATGTGCCGCACCCACATCCTGGCCATCCCCTGCGGATATGTCGCCAAATCTAATTTGTTGTATATCACATTAAGCACTAAGATATTTATAAATATAATTACTGCATAGCTATTGCATCCCTGCCACCGCGGTAGGCACGGCGGAACAGAGAACGGCAATTTTTTATGACAATAGCTATGTAATAATATTTGCAAAAAAGGCGATGCATTTGCATCGCCTTTTTCATTTATCTTATTATTTAAGATTGTTCTTAAGGATTTCAAGCTGCTTTTTGATTTCTACAGGGAGTCTATCGCCAAACTGTGCAAAATATTCTTCCTGATTTTCAACATCTTCCATCCATACTTCCTTGTCAACACTGAGAAGCTCTTTGAGTTGCTCTGCAGTAATATCAAGGTCTGTTGTGTCAATAGCATCGTCTGTAGGAAGAAGACCGATTTCGCTGTCAACTGCATCAGCATTACCTGAACAACGATCAAGTATCCAAAGAAGAACTCTCATGTTGTCACCAAATCCGGGCCAGAGGAAGTTGCCATCCTCGTCTTTTCTGAACCAGTTAACATGGAATATCTTTGGTGCCTTATCAGCATCCATCTTTTTACCCATTTCAATCCAGTGACCAAAGTAATCCGCCATGTTGTAACCAACGAACGGCTTCATAGCCATCGGGTCGCGTCTTACAACGCCTACTGCACCTGTAGCGGCAGCAGTTGTCTCAGACGCCATTGTAGCACCAACAAATACGCCGTGCTCCCAATCTCTTGCCTGATATACAAGCGGAGCAGTCTTTGCGCGTCTACCGCCAAACACAATAGCAGAAATCGGAACACCCTGTGGGTTCTCAAATTCAGAAGAGATGCATGGGCAGTTGATAGCCGGAGCTGTAAATCTTGAGTTGGGGTTTGCAAGGTTTCCTTCAAAGGTCTTGCCGTTAACCTGCTTACCTGTCCACTCTGTGCAGTTCTCGGGAGGATTCTTATCAAGGCCTTCCCACCAAACTGTCATATCATCATTGTTAATTGCAACATTTGTAAAGATTGTATTCTTCTTTGTTGACTCAAGAGCATTAAAGTTTGTCTTCTCGCTTGTACCCGGAGCAACACCAAAGAAACCAGCCTCAGGGTTGATAGCATAAAGTCTACCGTCCTCACCAATTCTGAGCCATGCAATATCGTCACCAATTGTCCAAACCTTGTAGCCCTTTTCTTTAAGATATTCAGGTGGGATAAGCATAGCAAGGTTTGTCTTACCGCAGGCACTTGGGAAAGCAGCCGCGATGTACTTAACCTCGCCCTGTGGATTCTCAAGACCAAGGATAAGCATATGTTCTGCCATCCAGCCTTCCTTCTTACCAAGGTAAGAAGCTATTCTGAGCGCAAAACACTTTTTGCCAAGCAATACGTTACCGCCATATGCGGAGTTTACTGACATAATAGTGTTATCCTGTGGGAAGTGAACAATATATCTCTCGTCAGGATTTACATCCTTTTTAGCGTGGAGACACTTTGTAAAATCGCCATCTTTAATCTGGTCGAGAACTTCTTTTCCTACTCTTGTCATAATATCCATGTTGAGTACAACGTATATACTGTCTGTAAGCTCAATACCAATCTTAGAGAAAGGTGAACCAACAGGGCCCATTGAGTAAGGGATAACATACATTGTTCTGCCAACCATTGAGCCGTCATACAAAGCGTTGAGCTTTGCATACATCTGATCAGGCGCCATCCAGTTGTTGATAGGTCCTGCTTCTTCTTCGGTCTCAGTACAGATAAAGGTTCTGTCCTCAACTCTCGCTACATCGTTTACAGCTGTTCTGTGATAGTAACAACCGGGAAGCTTCTCCTGGTTAAGTTTTATCATCTCGCCTGTTTCAACAGCCTCTGCACGAAGTGCTTCGATCTGCTCGTCGCTGCCGTCAATCCATACAACATTGTCAGGCTTACAAAGAGCTTTCATTTCTTCAAGCCAATCTAAAATAAACTTGTTCTCTGTCATTTTAATTCCTCCTGATTTATATTAAACTTTTAATTA
>JAZLDW010000030.1:0-4326 GCA_045614945.1 Clostridia bacterium
AGAAACAGTTTGGGTAAGAATTCCTCCTGAAACAAAAATTTGAACTCTATCATATCCATAATATTACCTCCGGATTATTCATAAACATCCCATAAATGTGACTTTGCAATCGTTGATTTAAGCGAGTCAAAAAGCTTTTCAAGACAAGACTCAAACTCTGCAAGTAAATCGGTATTCATACGCTCTTTAATTTTCATCAGCGTCTTTTCGGCGTTATAGCGTTCTTCAAGCTTATAAAATTTACAATCTGAAACAACTGCGTCTGGCATACAAGGGCAGCTCTCTGCTTTTATCCAATTTACGTCTTTGCGGTAATTGAGATTACTGCATCGGTAAATTCTGTTCCCGGATTTTTGCAGAAAGACAAGAGCCTCTTTCGTCACTTTATCAAGAGCATTTTTCGATTTTATATAATTTTCGTCTGTCTGTATTTGTGGCATTATATGATTTATGATGCTTTCTTTTGCAGACTCAACATATTTTTCCGCAAGGGCGCGTTTTTCTTCTATTGTTTTTGGGTCACGCCCACAGATAATGTTATTATATGCATCGGTATTCAAATCTAAAAGAAATTCCTTTGTAATGCGACTTGGCAGAGTTTTCACTTTTGTATCAAATATATAAGGGAGCTTACTTGTGTACTTACCATATGCACTGCGGTAATTCCTGATAGGATTATCTTCGCTGAAAACTATATTTAAGTTTTCTTTGTCAATACAGTTTTGGCAAATTCCATCAACGCAGTGATATGATTCCTTAGGTTTGACCTCCTGATTTTTGAGTTTTTTACTACCAAAAATCCGTTTAATAGTCTCAAGAAGAGAAGTTTTCTGATTCTTCAGTTTGCGAAAATACTTTTCTGTAAGACGTACGAAATCCCAATCGTATACAGGTTTGTACATAAGAGCCTTTCTAACTGAAATTGAGCCGCATTTTATGCATTTAACAACCTCGTAATGTATGACTTTTTCATAACGCCTTGGCATTCTTGCTATTATCATTTTACATCCCCCCCATAAAGCTTGACTCTAATCTTATATTACAATAAGTAAATGGACAAATAATGGGAATGTATAAAAATTCATTTGGGTTTTGTAAATTTTGCGTGGTATGTTTGTAACTCGAGGGGGTATGAATGATAAAGTGTTATTGATATCATTAAAGGCGTAACCGCAAAAGTCGGTTACGCCCCATTACTTTTATAAGTTTTTTCTTTTCTCAAAGCCTTATGCCAAGCGGGTTTCCAAGTGTTGCGAGTGTTTCAACATCCCACTGTATAGTTAAGCATCCACAATTCCTGATTGTTTGTATAACCTCGTTGTCATAATCTCCGTAAGGCGCCCTGAATAATGTTGGCTTTACGCCTGTTATAGCCTCTATTTTATCATTACATTTTGTAAGTTCTTCTTGCTTCTTGGCTGCGGATATTTTAGTCATGTGCGGATGTGTGTCTGAATGATTCATAATCTCATGTCCTGCATCGGATAACGCTTTTACTGACTCAGGATACTTATCTACCCACTCACCTACAACAAAAAATGTAGCTTTTACATCAAATTCTTCAAGTATTTTAATAAGTTCTTCTGTGTCTTCGTTTCCCCAAGCTGCATCAAAACTTATTGATGCCACCTTCTCATCGCCCTTATCAACACAATATATAGGCAAATCGCGCGCTTGTGATAAAACAGGAATGTAATTGCTATTGTTAATAATAATTGCTCCTAGCACCAATACAAATAGAGATATTATAGCAATAGCACTTCTTCTGCCTATAACCCAAAATTTCATAAATACACCCCTATGACTTTTTTGTAAATTATATGCATAAGCACACTGATATAATACCTATTTAAGTATATAATACAGTTAAAAGCCAGTTTTCATTATTTAATTTTATCTGCAAGAGACGGAAATATCTCGATGCTTCTTTTTAGTATTCCATTAAAATATGCAATAGCAATGCCGTAATTTGTTATCGGCACACCCGAATCCTTCGCACATTTAATTCTATAACGCATCTCTCGTTCATTGAGCATACAACTGCCACAATGTATAATTAAAGAATATTTTGATAAATCGTCAGGAAAACCACCGCCCGATGTTGTCTCAATATTAATATCTAAACCTGTGTAATCTTTCAACCATTTTGGTATCTTTACAGTCCCAATGTCATCGCACTGTCTGTGATGCGTGCAACCTTCTGATATAAGCACCGTATCACCGTTTTTTAAATTATCTATGGCACAAACTCCATCAATTGCTGAATCAAGCAACCCTTTATATCTTGCCATCAGAATTGAAAACGATGTCAAAAGTACATCATCTGGAGTTTCTTTTGAAACTCTACCAAAAACCTGACTGTCAGTAACAACAAGTGCAGGCTTAACATTTAGTGATTTAATCGCTTCAGCAAACTCCGTATCTCTGGTCACAATAGGAATTGCCCCTACATCCAATATGTCACGGATTGTTTGTTGTTGTGGTAGGATAAGTCTCCCTTTTGGTGCAGAACTATCAATAGGCACGACAAGAATAACATATTCTCCAGGTCTTATCAAATCACCTACAATCTTTTTACTGTCTATATCATTGTTATATAACCTTCCAATTCTTTCTTTAAGTTCTGTCATCCCATAGCCCAAAACACTGCTTACATAGATTTCATTATCATTTAAGAGTTTTAGGGTATCAATTGTATCACATTTATTAAATGCAACAATGTATGGAATCTCTTTATTCTTAAATATCTCAACAAGTTTTTCGTCGTATCTATTAAATCCAACACTTGCATCAACAACAAGAATAGCAATATCTGTTTTATTTAGAATTTTATTAGTTTGTTTTACCCTTAGTTCGCCAAGGCTACCAACATCATCAAATCCAGGGGTGTCAATTATCACAACAGGACCAATCGGTAAAAGCTCCATAGATTTTGAAACAGGGTCTGTTGTTGTGCCTTTTATATCAGAAACAACTGCCACATCCTGCATTGTAACTGCATTAACAAGACTTGATTTGCCTGCATTTCTACATCCAAAAAAACCAATATGTACTCTGTTGCCCAAGGAAACCTCGTTAAATCCCATTGACTTACCTCCTCTATTTAAACTAAAATCTGAAATCTCTTATTCCTCTTTGAATTTTTTCAAGGTTTTCAGCACAAACTTCTCTTACCGTTTCTTTAGGAATATTATTAATTTCTGCTTTAATAAGCTCCTCTCCTATCTTCTTCGTGTCCTCACTTGCATAGTCCATTAAAAATTCCTTAAGTGTCATCAGTGCATTTGGATGACAGCAGTTACCAATCTGACCATTTTTTAAAAGAGTCATAAACCTGTCACCTGTTCTACCTTCTCTGTAACACGCAGTACAAAACGACGGAATATATCCAAGTTCCATAAGCCATCTTACAACCTCATCGAGAGTTCGCTTGTCACTTACATCAAATTGTTGCGAATTTTCTTCTTCAGGCTCTTCACTTGCATAACCACCGACGCTTGTCCTCGATGCGCCACTGATTTGTGAAACACCGAGACGAATTACCTTTTCTCTTACCGCCTTGCTCTCGCGAGTTGATATAATCATACCGGTGTATGGCACAGAAATTCTGATTAGTGCACAAATTTTTGCAAAAGTCTCGTCATCGATTCCATTGTCAAAATCATCAGGGTTGATATCATCTGCACGCTTAAGGCGTGGAACACTTATAGTATGAGGGCCAACGCCATGTACTGCCTCAAGATGCTCTGCATGCATCAAAAGTGCTGCAAATTCATATTTATAAAGTTCAAGACCGAACAAAACTCCAAGACCTACATCGTCTATACCGCCCTCCATTGCTCTGTCCATCGCCTCAGTATGATAAGCATAATCGCTCTTAGGTCCCGTTGGATGAAGCTGCTCATAACTTTCTTTATTATACGTCTCCTGGAAGAGTATATAAGTTCCAATCCCTGCATCTTTCAACTTTCTATAGTTTTCAACGGTTGTTGCAGCAATGTTTACATTAACTCTGCGAATCGCACCGTTTTTATGCTTGATTGAATATATAGTATTTATGCACTCAAGTATATATTCAATAGGGTTCATAGTAGGGTGCTCGCCCGCCTCAAGAGCAAGTCTCTTGTGTCCCATATCCTGAAGAGCAATAACCTCTTGTCTTACCTCTTCTTGGGTCAACTTTTTTCTTGCGATTGTTTTATTCTTTAAGTGATACGGACAGTATACACAACCATTTACACAATAGTTAGATAAATACAAAGGGGCAAACATAACTATTCTGTTGCCATAAAAATCTTTTTTTATCTGCTCTGCAAGATTGTATAT
>JAZLDW010000031.1:0-8497 GCA_045614945.1 Clostridia bacterium
TAAAAGCTGTTTGTACAAATCTGTTTTCCATAGTTCATTTGCCCTCCTTTCATAGTCTTATTCGGTCACAACTTCCTTTTTCAGCGGCTCGGAAACATATTCCTTTTTACTTTTTATTGCCTCAGAAAGCAGTTTTCTTGCGGTTTGATTTTCTTTAAATGTTTCTGCAATACCAACCTTATATTCTATTCTGATATCCTTATATTCTTCGCGATCATCAAGTCTTAACTGGAACAACCTCATTATATCTTCAACTGTAATGTAATCAGCATCCTTTGCCAAAATTACAAAGCTACCATTTCCGTTATAAATAAACTCTGCATCTGTTTTTCCAAAGGTTTCTTTCAGGTACATTGTAAACATCTTTATAATGTCGTCACCAGTCTGACGCGTATGATCGGCATTTATATTTGCAAGATTTGCAATGTCCGCCATACAATACACCGTACCGTCATCTAAGAGTTTTTTGTCCATAGATTTCAAATACTTATCAAAGTATGCACGGTTATTAAGTTCTGTAAGATGGTCTGTGTAGAAAATATAATGTATAATATCTCCAAGTCTTCCTAATACAATCGCACCGCCACAGCAAAGGATTATGAGGAAGAAGAATGCAATTAATGTATAAAGGTTCACATTAACACTCGGTTTAACCGAAGCAGAGGATAATACCGAAATATAACTTGCACCAAGATATTCATTGTATTCCTCATTAGTTTTCATCGTTGTACTGTATAAACCATTCAAATCAGAAATAAGTTCTTTGATTTCTGTATCAATCTCCCCTTGAATTTGTGCATAGCTTTCATTGCTCAATTGGGTACATGTCTGACCCAAGCCACTGCAAGTACCACCGCAAGCTCCCGTACATTTTTGGAAGGTGTCGATAACATATTGACAGTACGCAGAGTCAATAATTAAATGTTCCTTTTTTTCGTTGTGTTCTCTCCAACCATATATGAGTTCGTCATATGTTACGGTTTGATCGCCCGGTGCAAAAGAATCTGTTAAATTACGCTCATGCACATTATCGAGGATATACTCGTAAGTAATATTTGTATTTCCTGATTCTCTCATTTTTTCTACATAAGCATCAATAACTGCGACGGTATCTTCCACAATACTTTCTTCTTTTGTGTTTGATATATCGTTATTATCAATTCTTGTAGTGTAGTCTGAAATCAGCACAGTTTTATTCTTGGTTATCTGGTACTTATATATTTTTGAAAACAAGTCAGATAGTTTAACGTGTCTTATGTAGCTAAATTCATCTGCCAAATCGTTAAAAGATACCCCTGTTTTTGTTGCTCTGTAATAGGGTGTTTGTTCCATACGCTGGTATAATGTGTTTAATGTTTCATCAACACCCGTATCAATCATTTCAACCATTTCGATATAATCATAGTTTTCGTTTTCTATATTATCTATGACATTTTTTGCCGGAGCAACATTAACATATTTCTGACTGTATTCTGCAAAATAAACATCTAAGGTTTCATCAAGTATAGTTCTTGCGAACTCTGTTCCTTCGTTGTTTGTAGCAGTAAAAGAAACAACATATGTACTTGGCTCATAAACATATTCTTCGCCTTCTTCAAGTTTCGCTTCTTTTTGTGCAATCTTATCCTCATCGGGAAGGGGTGTTATTGATATTCTTGATATCAGACTATCAACCGAATAAATACCTGTAAGTCCCATTCTGTCAACAACTTTGCTCATTACAGCCGATGATTTGATTTCATTAACATCAAGTTTTGAACCTGTTGGTGTAAGTCCTTGCTCTGCCCCCGGATCATTGTAATGAATAACTTCCGAAGCAACAAATGTGTTGGAATTCTTAAGTTTGAAATTTATTGCATAAGTTGCTAAAACACAAATAATCACAATGATAGGCAGAATCTTTTTTAAATATCTCATAATCTGAAAATTCTTCATTTTTTACCCTCCTGTATAATTTGTGTTTAAGCTTTTGGAAATTTTTTAGAAACTGTAAATACATACGCAGCAATATAAGCAATCATCATAAATATAATGATTGTCTTTAACTCGCTAAACAAAGAAGTTCCTGAAATGCTGACTGCAATACATTGGTTCATTCTATAATTTGAATATTCTCTGCCGGCAGTAATTGCTTCGTTAGTAAAGTCATCGATGCTCTTGTCTATGGCCATAACAAGTGCGTCTGCTTCTGCATTTGCTGATGTATTGCCTGATGCGGACTGCATCTTTCCTATAACAAGATTGTTATCCATTATTTCCTTCTCATTTGAAGCAACATTATTGCTGAATGTTGTTGCCATAACAGAAAGTTCATCAATGCCGACTTTTGTTCTACCCATATAATACTTTCCACCCTCATCCCATGTAGGAACAAGAACGACCCTTGTCATTTCCTCGGAATACATTTGGGTTGCCTGATTGCAAATATCGAATGATGCTTTATTTCTTTGCCTGTCGAAATCTGTATTTTTGTTTTGGTAGGAAAGCCTTTCAATGTAGCTATCCTTGTCTCTTACAACTCCATGTTGCAAAACCAAGGATTTAAGATTTTGATCTATTTGCGTTTCTTTAAATTGATGCACCTTTTGTGCTATCGCAGTAAATGTCGTATTGTTTTTTGTGACAAAGCTCGGTCCTTTTTCAGCCAATCCGTAAAGATAGTTTAAAACAGCAGTTGTTTCCTTATTGAAATAGGTTACAATGTCCATATATTCCATTGTACTATAATCAGGTTTGTCCTCTTTGCTTGTAAGACTGAAATTATCCGTGTATTTTTCTATGTAGTAGTCTTTGTATGCACTTGTTATCAGTGTAATTACATTTTCTGCGTCTAAGTGGTCTGTGTGCTTTGAAGCGTGATATTCTACGATGAATTCAGTAGAAATGTGATAATTAGACTTGTCGTTCACATCGCCCTGTATATATGGATAAACGCACAAGCAGTTTTTAAGCTGTTGCACTGTTACATTTTCTAAAGCTCCCATTTCGATAGCTTTTTCCACAACCTCATCACAGATTATTTCCGCCATATTATATCTTGTTCCGTTAGAATTCTGAGCCTGAGATGCTTCCGAATAATTTAGTGCTACAACAGCCGTAACAGAGTGTTTTGCTTTCATATGATTAAAAATTCCGAATATGCCAGATACAGAAATTACAAAAATCAATATCCACGCACTTATGAGCCGTGCGCTTTTAAATATCTTGAAGAATTCACTTTTTGTAACATTCTTTGAACGAAAATATATCGTAAGAGTTGCTACAATCAGCAATAATAAGGCTACTGCAAGCGGTAGTTTTTGCAAAAGAGAAGAAATCATTTATCATACACTCCTTCTTGGCATTAAAATTTATTTATATCAACAATCACAAGTTCAGGCTGATTGTTGATTCTGAAAATGTTTTTGTTTTCAAGTCCCGAACTTATAATAAGAGGTCGTCCTTGAACCTCATATCTTCCGGAAACATAATGACCGCCACGTTCCGGCAGCAAACCACCGTCATGTGTGTATAACGGACCAAACATTGGTATTTTAACCGTGCCGCCATGATTATGCCCTGCGAGAACCAAATCGCCCCATGAATCAGGTGAATATTCTTCAAGTAATAATGGTTCGTGAATTGCAGTAATTTTCAAATGGCGTTCATTTGAATACATGTATTCATCAAAGCTTTCACCCGAATATGACCAGAAGGATGACGGATTGGATGTCAGCACGCCATATACATCCACATCTGTTGTGCCAACTGTTATAGTGTCCATTTTATTTTTAAGTACCTTTACACCTGTTGCTTCAAGTTTTCTTGTAAGATCGTCTGTGATTTCCAAAAGTTTATCGGGCTGTCTGTTATTATCATTGAACCCAAACTTTTTATCAAGAGATTCCTGAGTTAGAGGAATGTCATAATACTTTTCCACTTCGTTGTTGCCATATATGTAATATGATGGAGCAACGTCTTCAAGTTCTTTGCATAGGCTTATGACTCTGTCATTTGATTTTGCTCCTGAATCAGTTATATCTCCGGTATATATAATCAAATCCGGATTTAGTTTTTTAACTCTGTCAACCAACTTTCTATTATTCTTTCCGTATGAACAATTATGCAGGTCGGAAATTTGAATAATTCTTATCTTGTTATTCACCTTAAGGCTGCTTACACTATAAAAGGTCTCTTTGAAGTTACGATTCCCGATATAATTACAGCCGATTATCGCAATAGACGCTGCTATCAAAACAAAAATCAGACTTATTAAAAAGAGTTTCAACACTCTTATGTTTTTCTTGGTTTTTGTAGTTAGTGTATATCCTTTCATAACATAAGCTACCTTTCTTTATTCTTCTAAAACTTTTTTATATAGGTCAAATGTTGCGTTTGCAACATCATTCCAGTTGTATTTACTAAGTATAAATTCTCTAGCACCATTTTTTAGTTCATTAACAATCTTCTCGTCATCGCACATTGCTTGCAGTTTTTCCGCCAAATCCTCCACATTACTCTTTTTAAAGTGCATTGCTTTGCTTTCTGTCACCAATGTGTTTTCAGGAATATCAGAGCATAAAACTGCATTACCATATGCTAAAGCCTCTAAAAGACTAAGAGACATTCCTTCGATATCAGAAGGAAGAGTAACTACATAAGCATTGCTATATATTTCGCATAATACATCACCCGATATAAATCCTGTGAAAATAATATCAGGATTTCCGGATGCTTTTTGCTTGATCATCTTTACATATTCATCTGTATCGCTTGTATCACCTGCGATAACAAGTTTTTTATTTGTTTTAATACTGTTATACGCATCAATAAGATAATGAACACCCTTTTCAGCGGTAAGTCGTGATACGATGCAAATATACTCATCTTTTGAAAGTCCGTATATTTTTGTGATTTCGTCTGCTTCTTTTTTGGCAGGCTTATCTATTCCGTTATGAATAAGTACAGTGTCACGATTATAGGTTTTCTTAAAATACTCACGGGCACTTTCGCTTAAGACAATTATTTCGTCAGCACATTTCACCATAACTTTTTCGCCGAATTTTATATATTTAGAAGCAAAACCTTTGCCCCATTTTTCTCTTTGCCAATCAAGACCATGAACTGTTGCTACGCACTTTTTCCCAAACATTTTCGGTATCCACATTGCAGCACAAGGACCTTCTGCATGGAAATGTACTATATCAACTCGTGAGAAAGCCACACAAATTGCCGCAGTAAAGGAAGCAACCATAGCAGAAAGACCTTTTCCGCTTACTGTCCACGCATTTTTGAGTGTGACACCTTTATACTTTTTGTCATTCACCATACCGATATATTCATTTTCAACTTTATCGGAACTGCGGTTGTAGCAGGTAACATCTATTCCTTTTTCGACAAGCAACGGACACAAAGAAGTGAGCACATTTTCAATTCCGCCACGCCTTGAGGGAATAACTTTATGTCCAACCATTGCAACTTTCATATTTCTATCTCCCATCTTTAAAACAATCAAAATCTGCTTCAAACGGTAAAAATTTGGCTACCTTCCTGTTCCGCTAAGCATAACAATAGGTGTTTTCAGCATTATTAGTATATCACCGGGGAAGGTTCTGTTTTGTATGTAATCAAGGTCCATTTCAACCCACTGTTCAAATGGAATGTCATTTCTGTTTTTGCTTATCTGCCATGTGCAAGTAAGTCCGGGTGTTACATGCAGACGAAGCTTCTGATAATCCGTGTAATGCAGGACTTCACCCGGCAGAGGCGGCCTGGGACCTACTAAAGTCATATCACCTTTGAAAACATTAAAGAATTGCATTAATTCATCAAGAGAGAGTTTCCTTAAGATTTTCCCTACTCTTGTTATTCTCGGATCTTCTTTGATTTTAAAAACAGGTCCGTCCATTTCGTTTTTTTCTTTTAACTGCTCCATAAGTTCTTCCGCATTAGGACGCATTGTGCGGAATTTATACATATAAAATTCCTCTCCGTGTCGTCCCACTCTTTTCTGTTTAAAGAATGGTCCAGCGCTTGGATCATCAATACAAATAACAATCGCTATAATTATCATCAAAGGAAGAAAGCCGAGCAAAATAATGCTCGCAAAGAATATATCAAAGAGCCTTTTCTTTCTCCAATATCCCAAATATGATTTTTCTATTAACGCTTCCAATTTTACTCTTGTTTTATCGTCAACTTTTTCAGTGTCAATGTAAGGCATTTTTTAACCTTCTTTCATTTATTCATAGTTAAAATTTAAAAGTGTATTGTACTCTGTATTACGCCAGGGGGAATAATAAAACTTACTAAAATCTTGTCTGATTCCGTCAAGTAATTTCTCTCCGTCTTTTATATATCCCGGATGGAATCCAATCTCAATATTTTTATTATGTTTTTTTTCAAGTTTCAGATAATGCGGAAGCAGTTTTTTTATTCTTGCTTCGTTTAATTTTCCCGAAAACATGATTCCCATAAAATAAGCGAATTTTATTTTTGATTTTTTCAATTCCCTTCGGTTTGCAAAAGCAAGCATTTTTAAAAGCCATTGTTTTATCAAACCTATGGGGTTATATTCAAAATATAATGATGGTGTAAAAACATATGGTGAAATTGGCTCTGCAGGAATACGAACACTTTGGACATTTAGACCTTCATCTTCTATTACACGCATCAGAGTTTTAAAAATAAGCGGTATCATGTGGGTGTGTTGGTGGCTATCTATTGAAATAGGTGTGTTTTCGCCCATAGCCATTTTCCAAAACTTAATCTGATTTTGTATTTCTATATAAATTTGCTTTTCAAATTCCTTTCTTTTATTTGACATAGAAAGGAAAAACAAACCAACAAATGAATACTTAAAATATCCTTTATCCGATATCAGCAAATCAACATCATTCGACTCTGAAAGCGGACGACCTTCCACCAAATTGATATGTAAAGATAGTGTCGTATTATTATCTGTTAAACGCTGTTTGAAGTCCGATATTTCGCCGTTTGGCAAAACACTAATCTTATTCAAAACACCGTTTTCAAGACAATTTTCTATGCGACTATTTGCGCCCTCGGATATACCATAATCGTCTGCACAAAAATATATCATAATATTTTCCTCTTAATCACCAAGTTTTACAACAATCACATTATCAACTACTGAAATTGAATTTTTTGCAGGCCAGTTATTTAAACTGTCTGCATCAATTCTTTTTAAAAGTTTTGACTTTTCTTCGCCTGAAATAAATCTATAATTTTTTCCGCAATAATCATTTAATGCACTGCATAAAACACTTTGACCGACCATTTCATCGCCTGCCCTCAAAATATATCCATCTGTTGTTCCCGTCATATCAGGTGGTAGCTCTGCGCTATAAGCCTCACTTTCGGGTAGATAGCCTAAAACTAAAATACTATCACATTCTCCGGCACCTTCGGTCTGTTCGATTCGGTCCGCAATACGGATTAAAGTGCCATAAGACTTTTCATAAGCCATATTCAGTTTATGATAACTGACATTTGCAATAATTGTCTGATTAAATATCAGTAAAGCCGAAACACCAAGTATTGCCCAAGACTTTAAAGCATTTTGCTCTGAATTTTCGTATTGCAGTATAAGCAACAAATAAAATACTAAAAAACCCATTTTCATCAGGTTGTGATAATCTATTTCGCTGTTTACAAAGCTAAGCACACTTGCTCCGATAGGCAGTAAAATTACAAAAACGCCAAGCATCAGGATTTTGCCAATACTTAATTTGTTTTTAATAACATCTGCCAAATATAATATAAAGGTCAAAACAAATACAATAAAGTTTATTATGCCAAACACATTTGCTCCTTTTGAAAAATCAAAGAAATAGCCGGTAAAAGACTCTTTAATTGTGTATAATGCCCCTGCTACATCAAAGCCCTTCAAAGAAGCTGCATTGTCAAATCCCTGATAGTCTAAAAGTGTTGTTCCAGTCAATTTAAGAAGAACTGTCATCACCAAATAATACAGTGCCATACCCAAAACGCCTGTCAGCAAAAACTTAAGGCTTTTGAATATTACTTTTTTCACAGCTGTATTCTTGTAAATCAGTTCCAGAATCAAACTTAAAAGCAGAAGCATTATTGTAACTGTTATGTATGCCTGATATATTCCTGCTGATAATGCTATCAATACCAAAGAAGCAATATAGCAAGGCTTATCCTTTGTGATTAGCATCGCCGCAACACAAGAAAATAGGAATGCAAGAGCATATCCATCTGCCACATAGTTATACATCATTACAGACGTAACCGTAGGGAACGTGGCAACTAATGCACCTATAAGTGCTGCTGTTATATTTTTTCTGACACCAAACATTTTTAAGATGCATACAGCACCAAGACCATGAAAGATTATTGCCATAAGACCTGCAATAAAGGGCAAATCATAAAAGGAACTTGGAGCACAAACTACCGGTAGAAACCATCTTCCCATTGAAATCATATTTTGCGCATCATATCTGAAACCAAGTCCGTCCCAGTTAGGAAGCCA
>JAZLDW010000032.1:0-2060 GCA_045614945.1 Clostridia bacterium
AATTAAAATCAACATAACTACATCTCCTTTTTCAGCTAAGTTTCCATTCGTCAAATTCAAGTTTGTCGAACATGTTATCACTTTACATTAAGCGCTTCATAAATCGTGCGTATTCCACACCATGCCAAATAGACCGCAACAATTAACGAACCTATAAAATCCAGATAAAACGAAATCTGTGTTGCCGGTGCTACGACAACAGATAATAATGCAATGGTCACACATCCATCCACCAAAGTTTTTGCCCGATATAATCTCGACTGCACCATTAAAATTGCATTTGGTTCAATTTTGTTCAAATGTGTATACTTTCTCCAAAAAATAGAATTCGCAATAACACCCATTATCGCAATTGCAAGGCCGGGAATAACATTTCCTTTGTCAGCATTATCATTCATAAATGCTAACAGTATCATAAAAATTCCGCCAATACACATCATTGCACCAACAAAAATATTAGAAGCATATTCTAATCTCTGTTTCTTTGCCTCATTACACATATCATCCCTTGTTGTAAGTTTATATACTACAAAAGACATGATAATTGCCAATAACTCTGCACTTCTTCGAACAAAATCTGCAATCTGTGTTGAACTTCTTCCACTCAACAAACCTAACCCTACTACCAACGGGCCAGGTGAGCTCATAAGCACTGACCACAACAAAGTTCGTGCTCCTGACTTTTTATTGGACATAAATTCAACCTCCTAATATTTTAACCAGCGGTATAATAATGACCATTGCCACTGCCGGACAACTAATCGTATCTAATCCGCCTTTTGTACATAATTCTGCAATGGTACACGCAACAGCCGCAAGAAAAGCTATTACAAAACATATCGCCGTATCAATTCCGCCTCTGATAAGCAAAACTGTAAATACCGATATTAAACTACATAAAAACATAGTAAATGAGCCTTCAATACTCTTTTTACCATCAGCCAGTTTCCATTTAATTTTATGCTTTCCAAAACGCTTTCCTATAAGCGCCGCCAAACCATCACCAATGCCCCATGCATATATAGTTGCAAGAACAAGATATTTCTCTCCAAACAGTCCCCAACAGATGCAAACACTAAAGGCCATCATACCAACAGCTAAAACCATACTGCTTTTAAACTCGCCTTTTTTCCGTTCATTCATAAAGAATGAAAACATCGGAATCTTCCCTGCAACAGACAATGCAGGAAATAAAATAATGATGAGCGATATAGCAAAAATTGCCGCCATCCACCAGGTCTCAAAAGCAAACACCAATGGGATATATGCACCCAGCAAAATAAAATGTAATATTTTTCTGAAAAGCTCATCAGGAATAGTCAAATATTTCCTTGCAAGTAGCATAATTCCCACTGCAACAATTATGTATAACATCGTAATGCCTACTCCATATAAAAACAATTGCATATATATCTCCTTTTCCAACTCATCTCTTCGACCTATTCAAGTTTTTCTAACTGTTACACAAATTGGAATTTACCTTATGCCTTGTGCCATTTCATACAATGATACTTTGACACATCATCCGTAAAACCAACGGATTTATACAAATTGTATCCCGCATCTGTAGCTTTAAGCTCCACAGAACTCAAATTCATTTCAACTGCATCTTGAAGCAGCATTTTCATTATCTCTGTTGCATATCCCTTATGTCGGCATATCGGTTTTGTGTATACATTGAGTACTGTTCCTGTTCTACCTGTTATGAACATCGGGCTTGCAGGTTTTTCATCTATTAGCAAGAATGCACAGGCAACGACATTTTCCTTTTCTCTAATTAGGTAGCAGAAAATATTATGGTTAAGATTCTTTTCAAAGTATGCTGGCAAAGCTTCGACAAGCTTACTTATGACTTCTTCATTCAGTTCACCACAGTCTTCTTGCAAAAATTCCAATCTTAATGCCGTCAATGCGGCAATATCATTAATGTACGCACGTTCAACCATATCGTCCCCTCCAAATTCAAGTTTGTCTAATTGTTTCATCCATTTTATCACATTACTGAAAGTTGGACAAGAACAGTCCCGGCAGGATTAGCTGCCGGGACTAAAACTGTTTTA
>JAZLDW010000033.1:0-8055 GCA_045614945.1 Clostridia bacterium
CTCCAGCCTAACTCGAACCACGTCCGTTTGCAACATCAATTCAATTGCGCCGTCAAGCGGCTTATTTCATTGTGTTGCGGCACCACCTCCGCGCTCCCTTCTTCGTCCACTGGACGCGGTCGCTGCTCGATCCCCTGCGTCCGCAAAGCGGCTCGCAGGCTCGTTGGTTCAAAGTTATCTAAAAAACAAAGTTAAAGACCACCCTTACGGATGGTCTTTAACTTTGGCTCCTCCAGTTGGACTCGAACCAACGACCCTGCGGTTAACAGCCGCATGCTCTACCGACTGAGCTATAGAGGAATATCTTTATTTAAAACTCATTTTTTATTATAACAAATAATTCTGTTTTGTCAATACCTTTTGTAATATAATTTACATTTTATAGTATATCTATGATATAGATATATATTCATAAAAGGAGTGCATATAACTATTGCACTCCTTTTATATAAACATATCTGTTGACAAATACCTCTCACCCGTGTCAGGCAAAAGAACAACAATCACCTTGTCCTTATTTTCTGAACGTTTTGCAAGTTCTGTCGCTGCATATGCTGCAGCACCTGATGAAATACCAACAAGTATGCCTTCACTTAGCGCGAGTTGTTTACCAGTCTTATAAGCATCTTCTTCCCCAACAATTACAATCTCATCAATTATATCAAGATTTAAAATATCAGGAGAAAATCCTGCACCGATTCCCTGAAGTCCATGTGCACCCGATTTACCCTGTGATAAATATGGTGATTTTTCAGGTTCAACAGCAACAATTTTTACATTAGGATTTTTTGATTTCAAAAACTCACCAACGCCTGTTATGGTGCCACCAGTTCCAACTCCTGCAACAAAGATATCAACCTCTCCAGCAGTATCTACCCATATTTCAGGCCCTGTTGTTTCAAAGTGAGCCAGTGCATTTACTTTATTTACAAACTGTCCGGGCATATAGCTATTATCAGTTTCTTTTAAAAGCTCCTCTGCCTTCTCTATAGCACCGCTCATACCCTTGTTTCCGTCAGTTAAGACAATTTGGGCACCATATGCAGCAAGCAACATTCTGCGCTCTTTACTCATAGTTTCCGGCATAGTTAAAATTACCTTGTAGCCTCTTGATGCTGCAACAGCCGCAAGACCAATACCTGTATTGCCACTTGTAGGTTCAATAATAGTTGAACCTTTCTTTAACAACCCTTTTGCCTCAGCATCATTTATCATATATAAGGCGGCTCTGTCTTTAACACTTCCTGCCGGATTAAAATATTCAAGCTTTGCAATTACTCTTGCACAAAGACTTTTATCTTGCTCAATTTTTTTAAGTTCAAGCATAGGAGTTTTGCCAATTAAATCTGCAATTGAATCGTAAATCATTATGGAACACCTCTCACATATTTATGTAGAAAAGCCTGATATTACATGATTACTGCAACATCAGGCTTCTTCATAAATAACAAATATACAGCAAACCATAAGCCGGGTTCTGTCGTGGATGGTCATCTATCTAGTATATATGTCACCACATATCTCATGCCACCTTTTCGGAAGATGTCGGGCAGACTTTGCCTTCCTGTCAGGTGTTGCTCCGGATGGGGTTTACATCTGCCTCTTGTCACCAAGTGGCAGGGTGAGCTCTTACCTCGCCTTTTCATCCTTACCGGTGGTACCGGCGGTATCTTTCTGTTGCACTTTCCCTAGAGTCGCCTCCGCAAGCCGTTAGCTTGCATCCTTGCCCTATGGAGCCCGGACTTTCCTCACATACGGAATTACTCCCTATATGCGCAACCATCTGTTTTACTGCATTATTAACGCATTTATAAAAGTGTAACCTTTATTACTGACTCCATTGCCTGGATTTCATCAATAATAGAATGGTCACATCTTCCGCTTATATCAATCATTGTATACGCGTTGTCCCCTTTGCTCTTGTTAAGCATATTATCGATGTTTACGCCTTTACTTGCAAATACATCTGTTATATTCTTAATCATGCTTGGAACATTTTTATGAAGAACTGTAACACGCTCATCATGAACTTTACCCATATCACAATCAGGAAAGTTTACACTATTCTTGATGTTTCCGTTTTCAAGAAAATCTTTAATTTGTTTTGCTGCCATAACAGCACAGTTTTCTTCGCTCTCTGGGGTTGACGCACCGAGATGGGGCATACATATTACATTGTCACTCTTTAAGAGGGCCTCTGATGCAAAATCTGTTACATAGCAAGCGAGATCGCCATTTTCAAGGGCTACCTGAACATCAGCCTCATCAACAAGCTCCCCACGAGAGAAGTTAAGAAGTCTTGCACCCTTCTTCATCTTTGCAAATGCTTCTGAGTTAAACATACCCTTTGTGTTAGCAGTTGCAGGAACATGAATTGTAATATAATCTGCCTTTTCTAAAAGTTCGTCAAGGCTGTTTGCTTTGTGAGCAAATCTTGTAAGGTTCCAAGCCGCATCAACAGAGAGATATGGGTCAAAACCAACAACATCCATACCAAGATGATGCGCCGCATTTGCAACACGAACACCAATAGCACCAAGACCAACGACACCAAGAGTTTTGCCCTCAATCTCAGGACCTGCAAAGTTGGACTTACCCTTCTCAACAAGGCCGGATATTGCATCTCCCTCTCCGATGAGCGTCTTAGTCCACTCAATACCCTGCACAATCTTTCTTGATGCCATAAAGAGACCTGCAATAACAAGCTCTTTAACAGCATTTGCGTTTGCACCCGGCGTGTTAAAAACAACTACTCCTTGCTCTGTGCACTTATCAATAGGAATATTGTTTACGCCGGCGCCTGCACGCGCAACTGCGCGGAGGCTTGCTGGCAATTCCATATCGTGCATCTTAAAGCTACGGAGAATAATTCCATCGGGATTTTCCATCTCATCAGCACACACATAGTCAGCACCGAGAACTGCAAGACCCTTTTTTGAAATTTTATTTAAAGTCTGTATATTATACATATCAATTATATCCTTTCAAAACACTAATTGTTTGCTTCAAATTCCTTCATGAACTCAACAAGCTTCTCCACGCCCTCCTGAGGCATTGCATTGTAGATACTTGCACGCATACCTCCAACGCTTCTGTGGCCCTTAAGGTTAATGAAGCCCTTTGCAGTAGCCTCTTTTATAAACTTTGCATTAAGCTCATCTGAATCTGTAACAAACGGAACATTCATAAGCGAACGGTCTTTTGCAACAACCGTACCCCTGAACATCTTTGAGCTATCAAGGAAGTCATAAAGAACCTTTGCCTTCTTAACATTCTTTTCGTGCATTACACTAATGCCACCCATATTCTTAATCCACTCATACACGAGTTTACAGATGTAAATACCATATGTAGGCGGTGTGTTGTACATAGAACCATTTTCTGAGTGAATATCATATTTGAGCATAATAGGAGTTATGTCCATAGCGTTACCAATAAGGTCTTCTCTTGCAATAACAACAGTAACACCTGCAGGTCCCATATTCTTCTGTGCGCCTGCATAAATAAGTCCAAATTTAGAAATGTCAACTTCTTCTGACAAGATACAGGATGACATGTCTGTAACTACAACTGTATCACCAAAATCGGGCATCTCGTTATAGTGCGTACCATAAATTGTGTTGTTGTAGGTGATGTGCACAAAATCAGCGCCAGGGGTAAGCATGCTCTTGTCAACATCAGGAAGATATGAGAATGTCTTATCAGCGCTCGATGCAATTGCATTTGCCTCGATATAGCGCTGTGCTTCCTGATGAGCTTTTTTAGCCCACTGTCCTGTGATTACATAGTCAGCCTTTTTGTTCTTGTTACCAAGGTTAAGAGGCACCATTGAAAACTGTGTTGACGCGCCACCCTGCAAGAACATAACCTTGTAGTTGTCAGGAATGTTCATAATCTCGCGCAAAAGAGCCTCTGCATCATCAATAATTGCCTGATACTCCTTTGAACGATGACTCATTTCCATTACGGACTGACCACTTCCGTTACAATCAAGCATCTCTCTCTGCGCCCTTTCCAACACTTCAACCGGAAGCATTGAAGGACCTGCGGAAAAGTTAAAAACTCTGTTCATTTCTATATCCTCCATTATTTAAGTATTAAATGAATCAAAAATAATTTTATATATTTTCCATTATACACCCAAAATCTGCAAAGGTCAATGCTTTTTGTTCCAAAATATCAACTTTTGTTGAAGATTGTTAGAATTATAACAAATATAATTTGTTTTATTGATAAAAATGATTTTTATGTAAAATTTTACTCATTTATCATCCGCGTTATGTCTTTTCGCAGTCTATGCATTATTCGTTTTTCAAGTCTTGATATATATGATTGAGATATACCGAGCATATCGGCAACTTCCTTTTGTGTTTTCTCGTTACCATCTCTGCCGATACCAAACCGAAGCTCCATAATACTTCGCTCTCTCTGAGACAATTTACCCAATGCAATATGAAGAAGTTGTCTGTCAACTTCGTCGTCAATTCCTCGCTGAATTATATCTTCTTCTGTGCCAAGTATATCAGAGAGCAAAAGTTCATTTCCGTCCCAGTCTATGTTTAGCGGCTCATCAATTGATATCTCCGTCTTTGTATTGCTGCTTTTTCGAAGATACATTAAGATTTCGTTTTCAATACACCTGGATGCATATGTTGCAAGTTTAATTCTTTTGTCTGGTTTAAATGTATTTATTGCTTTTATAAGCCCGATGCTGCCAATTGACACCAAATCTTCAACACCGATCCCTGTGTTTTCAAATTTACGCGCAATATAAACAACAAGTCTTAAATTGTGCTCTATTAGAACTTTCTTAGCCATGTTTCGCATGGTTGGGTCAGCAAGTTCAAGAAGTCTACGCTCTTCTTCCTCTTTTTCAAGCGGCACAGGCAATGTTTCACCTCCGCCTATGTAGTGCACAGCCCCGGCTAGTTTATACCTTAGCCATTTTCTCAATATCCTCACTATATTTTTTATTTTAGTTGTTATTTTCATCTATTTGACCTCGCTTTTTAGAATAATTTTACCACAGTCTGTGCTATAGTTTGTTTCTTTGATTGCATAAGGATTTATTATCGCATTATAAATCCCATCATATGATAGTCTCTCATCAGTAAGTGCAATTGGCGTTTTTTCTCTTACCTTGTATACCTGACTGTTACACCTGATAGTTTTTGGGAAAATAAGTTGCAGTTCTCCCTTTCCCGATGCGGTGTTTACACAAATTTTATCAATTACATTCGATATATTTTTAAAAGCACTTTTTTCAGCAACAATAACAGGCTCTCCAGTGAGTGGGTCAGACAGCTCACAGCCCGTATCAATTAAGGCATTTAAATTATACTCACCTTGCTCATATAAAACCTTCAGCCCTAATATAATCTTATCTTTGGAAAAGTTTCTTATAAATGAGCGTCTGTAAAATCCAATTATAAAATATAACGCAATACTGCTAAACAGCAGTAGAAATGGATTTAATTTTATATACATAACACCATTTGAAACCGTAGTATGCATAACTGAACCAAAATCTGTCAGAACAGATATTGCAAGAATTGTTCCGCCACAGATCGCAGATGACAGCCAAAACATTAAATATGCACTTATGTAGTCTCTTATACCGCAAATCCTGAAGGATAAAAAAACAATTATTGCCGATACAAGTATCTTGCCAATAAGACCATACGCAAATGATAATTCAGGAAAAAACATTAAAGTCCCATAAATAGCAGAAATAACAGCCCCAATCAGAATTTTATGTACGCCGTCCCGTCTTCTTTTAAAGATGTATACGGAGAATAAAATTGCAGTATCCATAAAAAAATTTGTTAAAAATAAACTGTCTATATAAATTATCAACAGCATCACCACTTTGACATATTTTCTTATTTAATTATACATTTTTAAAATTAAAATTTATGTCATAATCAGGCTTAATAATATAAATTCTTGCAGACAAATTACAACAAAAAAAGGCGTGAAAAACACGCCTTAAATTATATATTTATTTAATTAAACAAGAATTTAATATATCCGTGCAGATTTAAAAACTCCTCACAAACTGCTTCGTAAATTATATTGATATTTTCTTGAGAATATTCCACTTCTTTCGAAAATAAAACGGAATTATTAACTCTACTATCTTTTTCGTTTTTTATATATGAATATATATCCATCAAAACATTAAACAATGTACAAACAACTATAAATCCGGCTTTTGACAAAAGGTTTTCGTCATCAAGACATTTCAGAAAGTATCTGTATGTCAGATATATTAACAAATGCTCATATTTATAGTTCATATCTAGCAACTGAGATAGAAATCTAGTTCTGTTGTTAAGTATTTGCGTCTCACTTTTTTTAAGTATATTAATATAATCCTCCCATTGCTTATTGATAGGTTCAAGACTCGAAAACAGGTTAAAAATGCTGCTTGTCAAATCCTCCACCTGATATACTTCCATATCCTTGATAGAATAATTTCTGTAGCTATCTGCAATATATACAAGTTTATCTAGATTGCCACGTATTAGATATGTATCTGCCTCCTCGCACATGTTTAAAAATATTATCATCCTCTCTGCGATGGAAAGCTCTCTGTTTTGCAGAATATAAAATGCAGTATTCCTTACATAACTCATAATATCAGATATGCTTTTACTATTCTTACACGAGATATTTATTTTTATCTTTTCATCACTTTCAAACAACATTCTCGCTGCCTCGGGACAACAAATTCCAATACCCATCTCGCATCTGTCATAAAGCCATTCATAAAATCTTGGATGATGTGTACAAATGTAAGGAATTTTATCCTCGCCCAGAGTAATTATAATCTCGCAAAGATTTTTATCATTTAAAAACGGGCATCTGTCATTTGAATCCATTTTAAAACAACTACAGTCCCCAACAAAAATATTATCTCTAAGTTTTTCTCCAAAAGTTCCTTCTATGCTATTATAATAGTCTAGGGTATCATCATCAATATCTATCTCCCACCCAACGCAGCAGTTGTCACTACACTTAGATGCTATACACTTAAAATTATCAAAGCAACCAAGACCTGATTGTATGGAGCAAATTTTATCTTCACTCATTATAATACACCTCATTTGGCAAACAGTTAATTGCGTTATTTAGTTCAGATAATATATTTGATTTTTTTACTGCCTTGAGTATTTTCTTCTCATTGGGATAATTCCACATCATATATATCCATATTTCCTTCAATTTGTGCAGAGTATATTTTTCTGAACCAAGAATCTTGAGATATCTCTCTTCAAGTTTATTTGAAAAAGAAATAAGCTCGTCCGTTTCAAGCTTTTTGCCGCCTTTTATCTCCCTGAAAATTGCAGGGTTTGCAACCGCACCTCTACCTATCATAATCCCACTTAAATCAGGATACATATCCGCAATTCTTCTATAGTCCGATAGAGAAAAAATATCTCCATTATAGCAAAGTCTCAACTTAGAGTTTTGGTATGCAACATCAAATGTCTGCACATTTGCATTACCGTTATAATATTCCATTCTGACCCTCGGGTGAATAATCAACTCATCAATGCAATACTTATCATAAACACTCAAAAGCTTGACAAACTCATCATGACTATAAAATCCCGCCCGGGTCTTGACAGAGATTTTAATGTCTGTATTTGAAAATATATAGTATAAAAATCTATCAAGTTCATCAAGATTCCTTAGGGCGCCTGCTCCTCTATTCTTTTTAACAACTGTCCCTGACGGACATCCAAGATTGAGATTTAACTCGTCATAGTCTATATATTTTATCCTTTGCGCAAACTGCGCAAACGCCTCTGAACTACAGGTAAGCACCTGTGGTCTTGGCTTTGCAATATTGTTATCAGGCAAAATATCACGCAAAGTCTTTCTACTTATTTTCTCATTCTCTGACGGAACAATAAAGGGGGCAAAATATTCGTCACATCCGCCAAAAATTTCATTGTGAGTATTTCGATATGTATATACGGTTATGCCTTCCATAGGCGCAAAATAAAGTCTCATTGGAATTTCCTTCTGTGGTTTGATTTTGTAAAT
>JAZLDW010000034.1:0-23935 GCA_045614945.1 Clostridia bacterium
AAATGGGAATTAGATTGTTTTTATAATAATTAAAGGTCGCAGTGAAATTCACTGCGACCTTTTTCTGTCCTTAAGAACACTCCGCATATGAGCGACTTTTTTTACTTAACAACTATGTTTATAAGTTTCTTTGGCACTGCAATACATTTTACAACTTCTTTGCCCTCTATTAAAGCCTTAACCTTCTCGTTTGAAAGCGCAAGTTCTTGCATTGCATCAGGAGTTAAATCAGGCGATACAACCATCTTATCTCGAATTTTACCATTTATCTGAAGAACAATTTCTATCTCGTCTACAACAAGCGCATTGCTATCTGCCTCCGGCCACGGAGTTGTCGAAATATCAGATGTATGTCCTGATATTTCCCAAAGTTCTGATGTGATATGTGGCACAATCGGATAAAGCAACAAAATAAGATTATCGATTGCCTCTGTAATAACTGCACCATTGAACTTGTCTGCTTCGTTTTTCTCTTTATAGCTATAAAGAGCATTTACCATTTCCATAACTGAGCTGATCGCAGTATTAAAACTAAATCTGTCACAGTCATCAGTAACCTTCTTTATACTTGAGTTAACTGCAAAACGAAGCTTTTTATCAGCGTCTGTAAGCGTAGATGCATCTATTTTATCTTTTGTCATATAATCTTTTAGTTCTTCAACTGCACGCCATATTCTGCTAAGGAATCTGTACGCTCCCTCAACTGCTGTGTCATTCCAATCAAGGTCACGCTCAGGTGGCGCAGCAAAAAGAATAAACAATCTTGCTGTATCTGCACCATACTTTGCTATAATTTCATCAGGACTAACAATATTACCAACCGACTTTGACATCTTTGCGCCGTCTTTTAAAACCATACCCTGTGTCAAGAGATTTTCAAAAGGCTCTTCGCATCCGATGTATCCAAAATCATAGAGTGCTTTTGTAAAAAATCTCGCATAAAGCAAGTGAAGTATAGCATGCTCTACTCCACCAATATACTGGTCTACATTCATCCAGTAATCAGTTTTATCTTTTGAAAAAGGAAGCTTTGTATTGTGTGGGTCACAGTATCTCATAAAGTACCATGACGAGCAAACAAATGTATCCATTGTATCTGTCTCGCGTTTTGCAGGACATCCACACTTTGGGCAAGTTGTATTTACAAAATCATCACACTCGCTAAGTGGCGATTTGCCCTGACCTGTAAACTTAACATTATCAGGAAGCAAAACAGGGAGCTGATCTTCAGGAATTTCAACTGTTCCACACTTTTCGCAATATACAACAGGAATAGGCGCACCCCAATATCTCTGGCGAGAAATAAGCCAGTCACGCAGACGGAAGTTTACTTTTTTTGTTCCAAAGCCCTTATCCTCTGCATATTTTATCATTGCAGAAAGTGCCTCTGTGTTTTTAAGTCCACTAAACTCACCTGAATTTATCATTGTACCCTCAGCAGCAAATGCTTCAGATATGTTTTCGTCAATTTCTCTGTCGCTTGGCTGAACAACAATTCTAATAGGTAAATCATACTTCTTTGCAAAATCAAAGTCTCTTTGATCATGTGCAGGTACACCCATAACTATACCTGTACCATAATCAAGAAATACATAGTTTGCAAGATAAAGAGGTATCTTTTCACCATTAAAGGGATTTACCATATATGTACCGGTAAATACACCTTCTTTTTCTGTATCAGTAGCAGAACGAACAACCTCGCTTTGATTTTGTACGCGCTTTATAAACTCACGACACTCTGCCTCATATGGCGTACCTGCAATAAGTTCTTCAACAACAGGATGTTCAGGAGCAATTACCATATAAGATACACCATAAATAGTATCAGGACGGGTAGTGTAAACCGTTAAAACTTTGTCACTGCCATCAATTTTAAACTCAAGTTCTGCACCCTCACTTCTACCAATCCAGTTAGTCTGCATTGATCTTACCTTATCAGGCCAGCCCTCAAGTTTATCAATATCATCAAGAAGTCTCTGTGCATAATCTGTAATTCTAAAGAACCACTGCTCTAAATCCTTTTTACCAACCTCGCTCTTGCAACGATCACACTTGCCATTTACTACCTGCTCATTAGCAAGTACAGTCTGACAAGACGGACACCAGTTTACATAAGACTTTTTCTTATATGCAAGTCCGTTTTTATAAAGCTGCAGAAACATCCACTGAGTAAATTTGTAATAATCAGGCTTTGCTGTTGCAACCTCTCTGCTCCAATCATAGCTGAAGCCAAGTCGTTTTAACTGCTCTCTCATATTATCTATATTTGACCATGTCCACTCAGCGGGCGGTGTACCATTTTTTATAGCAGCGTTTTCTGCCGGGAGTCCAAAAGAATCCCATCCCATAGGATGCAATACATTATATCCTCTCATTTTCTTATATCTTGCAACAACATCACCTATGGAATAGTTACGCACATGCCCCATATGGAGGTTTCCTGATGGATAAGGAAACATCTCAAGTGCATAATATTTAGGTTTATTAGTTTCCTCATCAATAGAAAACGCACCTGATTCCTCCCATTTTTTTTGCCATTTCTTTTCAATAAGATTAAAATCGTACTTCACTTATGTTTACCCCCTGTATATTATATGGCAATTCGCCCACTAATCAACAATATCTGTTATATCGACTTTTACCGCATCCTGCCAAACATGCTCAAGATTATAGAAATCTCTTGAATCTGGCTGAAAAATATGAATAACAACTTCGTTATACCCAAGCAGTATCCAATCACCTGTACGATAACCCTCTTTGTTTACGGGCGTAATTTCAAGTTTCTTGAGTTCTTCTTCCACATTATCGCAAAGAGCCTTCGTCTGCTTATCATTCTTACCCGTAGCAATAACAAAGTAATCGGCAAGCGTAGTCAGCGATGATACATTCAATACAATTATATCTTCTGCTAATTTTTTGTCGAGTGCTTTGACAATTTCATTTACAATATTGTTTTCACAAGCCATTTAATTACTCCTCTTATATTATTCTGTCACAAAATTTTCACTAATTAGTGCAGCAGTTTCGCTCTTACTGTATACAAAATACGAACCGCCGCCAATATATCTTCCGCCGCCAGGAAGCGTGTGAATGTTAATATTGTTACCAACTGCCGCAACATCCTTCATTGCTCCAATCAATTCAGTTGTTTTCATGTTCGTATCACAATTGCGCATTACAGCAGATATTACAGCTGGTGCATTTATAAATCCCATTGGTGATAATACCTTTTTTGCAACTGCAGAATACAAAGTTTTTTGCGCATCAATTCTGTCCGTATCACCATTTTTATAACCCGTACCATTATTATTCTGTCTGAAACGCATAAACATATGTGCTTTTTCGCCATCAAGTCTTTGAAGACCAGGCTCAAGATCAATGGTTAATCCCTGAACCGGATCTGTATAGTTCATCCTTATAGGTACATCAACTCTTACGCCGCCAATGGCATCTATAATTTCTATAAAGCCATCAAAATCAATGATAACATAATCGTCAACCTCAATACCCGTTACTTGCTTTATTTCACTGCTCATACAATCAAAACCCGAGTAATATGCTGAATTAATCTTCTTATCATTTCTATGATTGCTTACCTTGGTATCTCGAGGTATCTGAAGAATGTTTACCTCTCCATCATATCTGTTAATCTGACAAAGCAATATTAAATCAGTTCTGTATCCGCCCTCATCTACACCTGCAACAATAATATTTCTCACAGGCTCAGTACTGCATCCAAGTATGCTGAAACTTTGTCCTGTAACCAAAGAAATTATAAAGTTTATTATCATCCAAATGCATATAAGTGATGCAACCAAAAAAACAATAAATCTCCCAGGATATTTTATATATCTTCTTTTTTTTACAGAATGAATTTCATCAATATCTCTCATAAAAAACACCTCTTTTTCTAGAGTATGTCTGCGTAATTACTGATTGTTTTGCATAATCAAATAATTTCTGGCATGAATTGTATCGGGATGAAGTAGCATTCCCTTCTCAACAAGCTCGCTAATTGTAAAATCAATTCCTTTAACGATTGCTTGGTTAATATCCTTATACGATAAGTGCCTGAGTTCATCTACTCCTTCAAAATTCCTGTTAGGCTCGATATAATCGGCTATATATATTATCTTTGTAAGCATACTCATATCAGCCTTGCCAGTTGTATGAAATTCGATGGCATCTAAAATTTCAGCATCATCAATCTCAAACAAATCCCTTGCAATACACGCCCCCAATGGACCATGCAAAATCTTGTGAGTGTGCATGGCAACATCATCAATTAAAACATCATATTTGTCAGACAGTAGTTTTAATGCTTCTGAATTATGAACTTCTTTGGCACAGTCATGAACAAGCCCAGCGATATACGCCTTATCTGTATCTACGCTATATCTTTTTGCAAGTCTGACCGCCTCATCAGCAACACCAATTGAATGGTTATATCTTTTTTGGCTGAGTTCTCTCTCCAGATATAATTTTATCGAATCAATTTTTATCATAATTAAAATAATCTCCAAGAATTCAGGATTTGTATAATCCCTTATCGGATATATAATCGCGTACCACATCACAAACCATATTATCAATTGGTTTATCGTCTTTAATACGCCTTTTTATCTCGGTTGATGATATATCAATCATCGGCATAGATACAAAGTGAATATCTGCATTAAATTTTCTAATAAGTTCCGTCGCTTTGTTTTTGTTCCCTTCGTTAGTAAAACCTTCTCTGCCAATCACAACCACAGAGCATAAATCAAAAATTATCTGAGGTTCTCTCCATTTATCCATATAATCAAACGAATCTGCCCCAACAATAAAATAAAAGTGAGTGTCAGGATACAACAAATGCAATTTTTGAAGCGTCTTGTAAGTATAACTGTACTCATCGCTTTTAACTTCAATATCACAAATATCAAACTTCGGATTTTCAGAAATAGAAATGCGCGTCATCTCATATCTGTGTGCGGGATCAGCAGCATCAAAACTATCCTTATATGATATTTTACCCGTCGGTATAAATATTACCTTGTCAAGACACAGCTCACACGCTGCATACTCTGCCGACATTAAATGGCCGAGATGGGGCGGATCAAATGTTCCGCCCATTATCCCAAATCTTTTTATTTCTGCGTTTGTCATATTAAAATCACTATCACTTAATTAATACAAAACAACTTTAGTTACACCATCTGCAATATGCTTAATCTTTCCACCTTTGAGTCCCGTCTTATATAGGACACTTCCTTCTTCCTCACTATTTTTAAGGAGAAGAACTGTTCCATCCTTTTTAAGACCATATGCACTGACAGCCTCGCCAAGTTCTTTGATTCTTGCTTTCTTATTTACAGACTGAATTATTCCTGACTGCAGCTCCGCATCAACTTCTTTAGCATAAATTGCATACTCACCCATCTTGTCAAAGGTAAATGCACCAACAGCAACACCATCTGCAAGAGAAAGTGTGTTTGAGTTGGAGTATGAAACAAGATTAACAGTGTTTTGATCACGGTTAAAGCTTGTTGCAAATCTTACAACTGCCGCGTCGGCTGAAACATCACATGAGAATGCATCATCTGATATTCTCATTTCCGATCCTGCATAGTCATTCAGAATTGACATTGTATAGAGTGCGCCACGCATCTTTGTTGTATCATATCCGCCAATGTACGCAATCTTCGAAAAATCATCACTTGCATCAAATGTAACCACTCCCGGTGTACTTGAAGCTTTAAGATTTATAGCAGTTGCAACCGTTTGTGGATTAGGAGATGTAGTATTTACAAAATAATAATCAGCCTTTTCTGTCTCATATGCTTTTGAATAAATAACCGCACCATCATCGATTCTGATTTTAATAATTTTGGTCATCTCTTTTGCAAGTTCAGTGTTTACACCTGTCGCAAGGTCAATACAACTGAGTGTCTGGAAATTCTTGTTGTAATTACTGTACACAAATACCTTCTCTGTTTTATTTGAGATTACAGGTGCAAGGTAGCCCTTTTCTGCAAGCATTTTCGGCCCTTCAAGGTCGCTTTGAACATATAAATCATATGTTCCTGTCTTTTTATCATAGTCTTTAGCATAGAAATATGTCTTACTCTTTGGTGTTGTACCAAACACAAATGAAACCCTATCGTCTACTCTTTTACTTGATGCTACATTATCTGCAAGACTGAGATAGCATAAATCACCTGAATAAATTTCAGGATTAAAGTTTCTGATGTATGTCACAGATGTACAATCCTGTGAGAATATAAAGTTTCCGGTATTAATATCATTTTCAATAGTTTTAGGTTCCTTCATACCAGGCTTCCAATAGCAAAGTTCTCCATGGTATCCATTTTCATCTGAATTTTTAAGATACATAACAGAAGAACCATCTCTGCCCAATAGAATATTATAATAAACATTCTGCGCAAGAACCGTACGACTCTTTTTGCGTCCATTTTCGTAATATACAAGGTTACCCGCCCTTGTATTCATGTTTACATTCTCCATAAAATAGGTGACAGTCCCACTTTCAGAAATTGTAACAAAATTCTTCTCTGAAAGAGTTTTGTCAAATTTAATTTTAGGGTCACTTGATGTATGTGATGTAGTATCTCTTTCGGCATCATACGCCTGTGTTATGAAGTTGGAACTGAGAAGTTCTTCCTTTCCTCCATAGTACGAATAAAGTTCATTACCCTTTGCGTAAACTGTAGGATATTCAGGATCATTGTGAGCAAAAAATGCACAAATGTTGACAATACCGATTATAAGCACAACAACAAGCGCAAGTACAGCAGTACCTGCAAGCAGACCTCTCTTTGATTTTGGTATACTTGGTACACCATTTGACGTTCTTCTTTTTTCCTTTGCTGCCCGCAGAGCGCTTGCTTTGCGTCTCTCGGTAGAAGTTACACGCCGTTTTGCTTTTAAATTATCACCCGAGGATGTTTTGGCACCATTACGACGCTCTCTTCTTTGTTGTGCTCGAAGTGCAGCCTCTTGCATTTCCTCAAGACTGTATCTTGAGACAACTCCATCTTTTTTTGAACTACTCTTTCTTTCGCTTGATAAACTAGAATCAAATCCTGCATCCATATCTGCGATTGCTTGTTTAATTTCTCCCGAATCTCTAAATGTCAAGGTATATTGCAGGTCAAAATCATAGCTGTCTCTAGTAGGGTCAACCGTAGAAAATCTACCGGTATTCTCACCCACCGGAGTACGGTTACCTTCTTGTGCAACATTGTTTGATATTGGAGTTTTACAAAACGGACATGTCTGTACATGCTCCAGCAAATTTATGCCGCATTTTGGACATTTCATGAACCTCACTGCCTTTCTTGTTTACATTTATAAAAAAATAATTATAATCTAATTATAAAATCAGGGGGTATTCAGGGTATATTTTATATACCATCTGATTTTTTGCGAACAATTAATTTAGTTCATTTTAATGAACTAATTATATCATAATTCAACATTAAATACAACTATATTTCAAAAACTTTTATCTTTTTTTAAATTATTTTAATGATTTTTTTAGTTCATTGACAAGTTGCTTTTCTTTGTCGGATAACTTTGCCCCAGCCAGCAAACTGCGTCTTTTTTCAAAGGTTGTTTTAATCGACATTTCTCTTTTCCATGCACAGATATTTTTATGGTGTCCACTCAACAGAATATCAGGCACTTTACGACCTCTCCAAACCTCCGGTCTCGTGTACTGGGGATGCTCAAGAAGCCCATTAAAATGTGATTCTTCGGAGAACGATTCCTCTCCTTTTAAAACTCCGGGAACAAGTCTTGCAGTTGCGTCTACAACCGCCATAGCCGCAATTTCTCCACCTGTTAAAACATAATCACCAACAGATATTTCTCTATCAACAATTTCATCTAAAACGCGTTGATCAACACCTTCGTAATGTCCACAAATCAAGATAATATGATCTTTTTTTGCAAGTTTTTTTACCACATTTTGCTTAAGCGTCCTGCCCTGAGGAGATAGATAAATTGTCACCGGCTTGTAATCAAGACCTTTGCACACACTTTCATATGCGTCAAAAATTGGTTGCGCCTGCATAACCATTCCTGTTCCGCCACCATATGGATAATCATCTACCTGTCCATGTTTATTTATTGCAAAATCGCGTATCTGCACACAATTTATTTCTACAATCCCCTTGGCTCTTGCTCTGCCTATTATACTATCACCTAAAACCGATTCTATCATTTCAGGAAAAAGAGTCAGAATGTCAAATCTCATCATCGACCAACCCTTTCATCAAATATACAATTACATAACCCCCGTCAATATTTACTTCTCTAACAGCTTCTTCAATCACAGGGATAAGAATATCTTTTCTGCCGGGACATTTTACCTGATATACATCGTTGCTTCCGGTCCTAATTACATCGCCAATTTTTCCAAGAATTTTACCATCAGTGGTTCTTACTTCAAGACCGAGTAAATCTGCAACATAATACACACCCTCAGGCAATTCACCAAGGGCCTCTCTTGGAACAGTGACTATTTTATTTCTAAGTAATTCTGCATCATTTATATTATTAATACCTTCTACGGCTACGATTTCACAGTTTTTGTGTAATCTGGTTTTTAAAACCCTATATCTTTCGTCGTCAAGATAAATATATTCAAGTTCGTTAAATATTATCGGGTCATCGCACCATGGCTGAATTTTAATTTCTCCTCTTATACCATGTGTATTTACAACCTGCCCGATTTCAAGCATCTCATTTCTCATAGACAATACCATTCCTTAATACATGCTAAAAAAGACATAAGGGAGGCGTATGCCGCCTCCCTTCTAATTACACAATATCAACAATAACCTTCTTGTTATAATTGCTTGCGGCTGCCTTTATAACAGTTCTGATTGCTTTAGCAATTCTTCCCTGTTTGCCGATAACTTTTCCCATATCTTCTTCTGCAACATGAAGCTGAAGCACAATAGAATTCTCGGTTGTCTTTTCAGTAATCTCAACCGCATCGGGATTGTTAACCATTGATTTTGCAATAAATTCCAAAAGTTCTTTCATTGCTGTTTTTCCTTTCTACAAAGTCCTCTAAGCATACGAGAACTTAAAGATAACCAGTTTTCACCGATTAGATGATACCCTTTTCCTTGAGAAGACGCTTAACGGTATCTGTAGGCTGAGCACCGTTTCTAACCCACTTCTGTACTTTTTCTGCATCAAACTCAGATGTTGCAGGATCTGTCATAGGATTATAAGTACCAACCTGTTCAATAAATCTGCCATCACGCGGATATCTTGAATCTGCAACAACTACACGATAAAAGGGTGCACGCTTTGCGCCCATTCTCTTTAAACGAATTTTTACTGCCATTATAAATTACCTCCAAAATTTTTATATGTTTTTAATTATTTTTCTTAAGTTAAAATCCTGGGAAACCACCAAATCCTTTAAACATACCTCCGCGGCGTTTTCCCTTCTTGCCCATCATACCAGTTGTTAGCTGCTTCATCATTTTCTGCATCTGCTCAAACTGTTTTACGAGTGCATTCACTTCGGCAACAGTTGTGCCGCTTCCTTTTGCAATTCTCTCTTTTCTGGACGGTGTAAGCTTATCGGTCAATTCCCTCTCTCTTACTGTCATTGATTGAATTATCGCCTCTATGTGCGTCATCTTCTTTTCATCTATGTTAACATTTTTAAGTGCACCTGCATTCATTCCCGGAAGCATGGTCATTATTTCTTGCATAGAGCCCATATTCTTCATCTGTGCCATCTGATCAAGAAAATCAGAGAAAGTAAATCGAGCTGTTCTCATCTTTTTCTCAAGTTCTGCAGCTTTTTTTAAATCAAGAGCCTGTTCTGCTTTTTCGATAAGACTAAGCATATCACCCATACCAAGGATTCTTGACGCCATTCTGTCAGGATGAAAAACCTCTAAATCGGTAAGTTTTTCTCCCATTCCACAAAACTTAATCGGCTTGTTGGTAACAGCTCTTACAGATAATGCTGCACCACCTCTTGTATCACCATCAAGCTTTGTAAGAACAACACCTGTAATTTCAAGCTCATTATTAAAACTATCAGCAACATTTACCGCATCCTGTCCTGTCATCGCGTCGACAACAAGCAGAATTTCAGTTGGGTTTACTTCATTTCTGATTTGCTTAAGTTCATCCATTAAAACTTCATCTATATGAAGTCTACCGGCTGTATCAATTATCAAAACATCGTTTGCATGTGCAATTGCATGTTTAAGACCTTCTTTTGCAATACCAACTGCATCCATGCTGCCCTCGACTGCAAAAACAGGGATTTCCAGTTTGTCACCTACAACCTGCAACTGTTTAACTGCCGCCGGACGATACACATCACATGCACACAAAAGCGGGCGTTTGCCCTGTTTTTTTAATATGCCACCAAGCTTAGCAGCTGTTGTTGTCTTACCGGCACCCTGAAGGCCAGCCATCATAATTACAGTAGGTGGTTTTGATGATATTTCAAGTTTAGCCTCTGTTCCACCCATAAGCCTCACAAGCTCTTCGTTAACAATTTTAACAACCTGCTGCGCAGGAGTAAGTGATTCCATTACCTCAGCGCCCGAAGCGCGCTCAGAAACGGATTTAACAAAATCCTTTACAACTTTAAAGTTAACATCTGCTTCCAAAAGGGCAAGTTTAACCTCACGCATTGCATCTTTCAAATCTTTTTCGCCAACTTTACCCTTGCTGCGCAATTTTTTAAATGTATTCTGAAGTTTATCCGAAAGACTCTCAAATGCCATGGTTTACCCTCCCCCACTGTTTATTCCTCACTTATGTCGTTTATAATCAATAAAATCTGATTGATTTTATACTTGATATCATCTGGTAAAAAGCGTATATTGGGCGACGCCTCAATATCTCTTATAATATCATCAATATTTTTTAGTCTATCTTTAATATTTAAAAACCTAGATGCCAATCCAAGCTGCTCTTCGGTCTCATACATGCTTTTCTCTGCGCGTTTAATGTTATCTCTAACCCCTTGACGGGTAATGCCAAGATGCTCACTTATCTCAGACAAAGAAAGATCTTCATTATAATAAAGATCAACGCACTCTATCTGCCTCTCTGTCAGCATATTTTTATAAAAAGCAAACAAAAGCCCGACCCGAACATTCTTTTCCATCTCATATCGCTCCATAATTAAAAACAATACCTGTAAAGTTAAATGACTTTACAGGTATTTATTATAATACATATAAACATAAATGTCAAGAATTTTTTAAAAAATTTCAAGCATTTTTATTTATGGCGTTTTGGGGACATTTTGTTGCGCATATTCCACAGTTTACACATTTAATCGGATCAATTACGGCAACATTATCATTGATAACAATGGCCTCCATTGGACATGATTTTACGCATATACCACAACCAATACAACCAACAGAACAATCCCTTCTTGTTATCTTTCCCTTTTCAATCGACCTACATGTTATTGTGTACTTACTTTTTGCAGGCAATATCTTAATTATCTTCTTAGGACACTCCAAAGCACACGCACCACAACCGACACATTTTTCAACATCTACATACGCAACTCCATTTTCTATTGAAATTGCATCAAACACACAAACATCAACACAAGAACCAAAACCAAGACATCCGTGCGGACATAATTTTTCTCCACCGCCAAGTCTTGCGGCACTATGGCAATCCGTCCGTCCGTCAAACACATATTTGTGAAGTGATTTATCGGGGGTTCCGTTGCACAAAACTCTTGCAACCATCTTTTCCTTATCAGAATTTTCTACACCAAGAATTTCAGATATTTTTTGTGCAACATCAGATCCGCCAACAGGGCACATATTAGGTTTAACGCCACCAGCTACCAGCGCATTTGCATATGCACTACATCCTGCAAATCCACATCCACCACAATTTGCACCTGGCAAAAGCTCAGTAATTTGCGGAATTCTCTCATCTATTTTAACCTCAAAAATTTTAGATGCAACACCCAAAATAATACCAAAGAGTATTCCCATTCCACCAACTATATATATAGGTATCAATATCTGATTCATAATCACTTTCCTCCTTTAGTTAAAGCTAAGCCCCGAGAAACCGAGGAAAGCAATTGATAAAAGTGCCGCTGTAATAAGAACAATCGGCATTCCTTTTAAGAAGTTTGGAATATCAGAACTCTCAAGACGCTCTCTTACGCCTGCAAACAATACAATTGCAAGGGTAAATCCAAGTCCTGCTGAGGTTCCGTAAACTATGGATTTAATAAAACTCATTTGGGCTCCACCAAACTTTGTAATGTTCTGAATAGCAACACCAAGAACTGCACAGTTGGTGGTTATTAAAGGAAGATACACGCCAAGAGAATTGTAAAGTGCCGGAATAGATTTTTGAAGAAACATCTCAACAAACTGAACAAGTACCGCAATAACTAAAATAAAAGCTATTGTCTGCATATACTCTATATCAAATGGTATAAGCAGATATTCCTGTACAATCCAAGTAAGAGCAGATGCACAAAGCATAACAAATACAACCGCAAATCCCATTCCGCTTGCAGTCTCAACCTTTTTTGATACACCAAGAAAAGGACATATACCCAAAAACTGAACAAGCACAAAATTGTTTATAAGTATCGCACCAACGCAAATAATCAAAAGTTCACTAATCATTGTCTGTTACCTCCTTTGATTTATTTGCTTTTTCGGCAACAGAATTAAATATTGCAATTAAAATTCCAAGAGTAAGGAACGCACCAGGCGGCATAATCATAATTGATGCTGCTTGAAAACCCTCACCAAACAACGAAATTCCCGCAAAAGTTCCTGCACCCAGAATTTCTCTTACAGATGCAATAAGCGAAAGTGCAACTGTAAAACCAATTCCCATGCCAAGACCATCGAATGCAGATTTTAAAACACCGTTTCTTGATGCATACGCTTCCGCTCTGCCAAGAATTATACAATTTACAACTATAAGAGGAATGTATATACCTAGGCTCGCAGAAAGCGATGGCACATATGCCTTCATAAGCATATCAACAACTGTAACAAAACCTGCAACAATTACTATATATGATGCAATACGAATTTTATTTGGTATAAAATTTCTAAGAATTGATATAACAATGTTCGAACATATCAAAACTGCCGTAGTTGAAAGACCCATACCTATACCATTTATAACACCTGTAGTTACTGCAAGGGTAGGACACATACCAAGCATAAGAACAAATGTTGGATTTTCTTTAATAAGTCCATTAAAAAACGCACCAAAGGCAGAACCGGCTTTTATCTTTGTCTTATTACTCATTTTGCCCACCCTCCTTTTGTGCAGCGTCTAGCGCACAGTTAACCGCCTTTGTTACGGCTTTTGAAGTAACCGTCGCACTTGATATTGCAGAAATTGTATTATCTTCTGCACTTCCACCATTATTCTTTTTAACACCAATGTTTGATTTAAGCCCGATAAACTGATTCTTAAAATCATCTGTATTTGCCTTTGCACCAAGACCTGCTGTCTCACTCATAGACATAATCTTAATCTGCGCAACTTTAAACTCGTCAGTTATACCAACCATTACATTAATGTCTCCGCCATATCCTTCGCGACAAACAGTGCTTGCAACATATCCACAAACATTTTCTCCGTCAACGCCTTTATACAAGCTTTTAAGCTCAACTCCTGATTTAGACGGAGCAAACCCTGAAGTTTCTATCTCTTCAAATTCCTTTGCATCAGGCAAAAGTTGTTGCATAGAAGTATTAAATTCTTTTTCTTCATTAATCTCTATAATCGGTGCAGTTATTGAGTTTATAAACCCAAGAAGTCCGGCAACTATAAAGCAAATAAGAAATAGCTTGATGGTAAGCATAAATATTTCTTTTGATACACTGTCTTTTTTCATTATGCACCCGCCTCTCTTTTTGCTTTCTTATAACCAAATCTCTTAGGAGCAGAAATTTTGTCAATTAGAGGTGTTGCTACATTCATCAATAGAATTGAGTACGAAACACCCTCAGGATATCCGCCCCAAACACGAATAAGAACAGTTATAACACCACATCCGATAGCAAAAATTATCTGTCCATTTGGTGTAGTCGGTGTTGTTGTATAGTCAGTAGCCATAAAACATGCACCAAGCATAAGGCCGCCCGAGAGCATTGCATAAAGCGGATCTCCCGTTGCGATACCATTTTTTCCACCAAAGAGCCACATACCAAGAGCAACTGTGGCAATATAGATGAGCGGAACTCTTATTCTGATAACCTTTTTAGCAATCAAATAGATCGCACCTATCAAAATTGCAAGTGCAGATGTCTCACCTATACAACCACCTGTGTTTCCGAAAAATAATGTAAGATAATCAAATTTTACAGCCCCTTCTGCATATGCCGCAAGAGGTGTGGCAGTAGAAATCGCATCAGGTGCGCCAAATATCGGTAAAATCGTACCAGGCGCATACCATGTAGTCATGGGAAGCGCCCATGCAGCAAGTAAAAATGCTCTGCCCGCAAGAGCGGGATTCATAAAATTATGACCAAGTCCTCCAAAGAACTGTTTAACAATGATTATTGCAAAAACAGAGCCAATAACCGCCATCCAGAGCGGAATTGATGCAGGCAGATTAAATGCCAAAAGCATACCTGTAACAATTGCACTTAAATCACCTGTTGTATCAGGCTTTTTAAGAATTTTTTGCCAAATATACTCTGACAGAGTAGAACTTATCATACAGACAAGAGTAACCACAAGTGCACGAACACCAAACACGAGAATTCCGGCAATAAAGGCTGGCATAAGCGCTATAATCACATTAAGCATTATATTTGAAACAGTATCTTTGCTTGAAATATGCGGCGAATGTGATACTATCAATTTCATATCCATTTTTCCTCCTATCCGGCAATTATGCCTTTGCGCGTGTCTGTATCTCACGGAGTTTAACCTTAGCAACCTTTATCTGCTGAACCTGTCTGCGTTTAGATGGACAAACATAGGCACAACTACCGCATTCAATACAATCTGCAACATTTAACTTTTTAAGAACTTCTGTGTCATGTTTTCTTGCAGCCATATCAAGAAGATTGGGCTGCAGTTGCATCGGGCAGGCATACACACACTTTGCACATCTGATACAAGCCATCTCTTCATCAAGCTTTGCAGTTTTCTCGCCGTATGCAATAATGCCAGATGTACCTTTAATTACAGGAACTCCAGTATTTGGAATCGCAGTACCCATCATAGGGGCACCCATAAGAACTTTTCTTGCCTCATATACAAGACCGCCCGACTGCTCAATTGGGTATGAAAAGGGAGTTCCTATTCTCACTCTATAGTTTGTTGGATTCTTCATTGCGTCGCCACCGAGTGTTACAATTCTTTTTATGACTGGCATTCCGCCAACAACTCCTCGGTAAATCGCCGCACATGTATCAATATTATTTACAATGCATCCACTTTGCCACGGAAGTGTGCCGGGGGCAAGCTTTCTGCCGGCAACAGCGCTAATAAGTTGCTTTTCCGCACCCTGTGGATATTTTGTTTTAAGAGGTACAATATGTATATTACAATCTTTAGTATTGGCTGCTACATTCTTCATTACCGCAATTGCCTCAGACTTATTGTTCTCTATACCGATATATCCATCATTAAGTCCAAAAATGTGCATAAGAATTTTAAGCCCACCTATAATTTCTTCTGGTGTCTCAAGCATGGCACGATAATCTGATGTAAGATAAGGTTCGCACTCTGCACCATTGATAATTACATACTCAATTTTTGCGTCGTCTGGTACAGACAATTTAACATGTGTCGGAAAGGTAGCTCCACCCATGCCAACAATGCCGGCTTCTTTAACTATATCAATAATCTCTCTAGCTGATTTTTGTTTATAATCCCCACCAGAATTTTCAACAGGAGGTGCAAGTTCATCAAGTCTATCATTTTTAACAATTATACTCTCGATCTGCAGTCCATTAGGATGCATTCTCTTCTCTATAGCCAAAACAGTACCAGAAACCGATGAGTGAATGTTGGCAGATACAAACCCATCAGCTTCTGCAATCTTTTGACCCATTAAAACTCTGTCTCCAACCTGTACACATGGCTTTGCAGGGGCGCCAATGTGTTGAGAAAGCGGAAAAACCAACTCATCAGGTGGATCAAGATCTATTATCGCAAGCGACGCAGTCTCTGCCTTGTGGTCATCAGGATGTACTCCACCTTTAAATGTCCTCATTTATATCACCTCTTAAATAAACATCTTTGATAATTAAACTATACATAGAAATTACATATTTCAACATGATTATATACTACATAAATAAGTATACATTTTATGCAATTTTATGTCAAGCAATTATATATAAGTTATTATTTTAACAAACTATGCGAATCAATTGACAAAAATAATTTATTTGATATAATATGAGAATAACTCTTAATTTGGAGATGATAATTTTGAATTACAATACTGCTCAAAAGAAATCTCTTGTTAATTTTATGCGAAAAAACTATAATTCATCATTTACAATCGATGATATAGCATCAAAAATCCCTGTCGGAAAGAGTACAATATTTCGTTTAATGCCAAAACTTATTGATGATGGCGTTGTAAAGCGTTTTACCAAAGGAACATCGCGCGTGTTTCTGTATCAATATGTCAATTGCAAAGAATGTTCATGTCATTTGCATATGAAATGCACCGAGTGCGGAAAAATTCTGCATATGGATAATGCATATACCGACAATCTGCTCAGTAATATTTTGTCTGACAACTCCTTCTCTGTTGACAAAAACCGTACAATTTTATTTGGTAAATGCCTAGACTGTCTGACCGATAACGAGAGAGGAGAAAAAATTTAAAATGAAACCATATTATAATAAAACAAGCATTACCATTCTCGCAATCATGATCTTTTTTGTTCTTATTTTATGTTCGTGCAGCGCCGAGACTTCTTCCCCCTATGATTCATCAAAAATAAATGTATTGTGTACAGGATTCTCGCAATATGACTGGGCAAGAAACATTTCAAACAATATAGATATAATCAATGTAGGCATCTTGCAAAAACATGGCGTTGATGCGCACAGTTATCAGCCATCTGCGGATGATGTTATAATGATTTCCCAATGCGATATTTTTATATACACAGGTGGGGAATCCGACAGGCAAATTATTGATATAATTAACTCTCTTGATAAAAAACCGATAATTGTTAACATGATGAACGAGCTTGAATCATCCCTTATTCTTGTCGGTGATAGAGACTTTAATCATCACATGCACAACGATTCGTCTAAATATGACGAGCATATATGGCTCTCTCTTAAAAATGCTAAATCGCTTTGCAAAATTATTTGTGATGCATTAATATCCGCATCTCCCGAAAACGCTGAAGTTATCAAGAACAATACAGAAAAATATATAGATAAAATATCTGATCTTGATAAAAAATATGAAGATTTAATAAATGATTGCATACGCTCCGATATTGTGTTTGCAGACAGATTTCCTTTTGGTTATCTTGCAAAGGATTATAATCTTAACTGCTATTGCGCTTTTCCGGGATGTTCTGCCGAGACAGATGCATCATTTGAGACAGTGCTATCTCTTGCAGCAAAAATTGATGAACTTGGTTTAACTTCTGTAATGACAATAGATAATGGAATGACAGAACTCGATGAAGCTATTATTTCAAATACAAAAAATAAAAATATAAAGACACTGTCACTAAACTCCTTGCAATCTGTGTCCGAGAGCGAAATTAAGGCAGGCCTTTCATACCTCATTGCTATGGAGGATAACCTTAAAGTTATACTCGAATCACTCAATTAGACATCAGATATACATGAAAGGATTCATATATTATGACACAAATAAAATGCAAAAATCTTTCCCTTGGATACAATGGAAAGATTGTAACAAAAAACATTGATTTTTCCTTAAACAAAGGAGATTTTTTATGTATTGTCGGAGAAAATGGTTCAGGTAAAAGCACATTGATTAAAACAATTCTCGGACTAATAAAACCGATTGATGGTGAGATTGAATTTAACGACAATACCGCTCCGCCCTGCTTTGGATACTTACCTCAGCGCACAGATATACAAATTGATTTCCCCGCAATTGTTAAAGAAGTAGTTATGTCAGGGTTTTCTGCATGTACACATAATTTATCAAGCAAAGAACGCAAAGTCCTTGCCGAGTTTAATATGAATAAACTTGGCATTTTATCGCTCTCTAAAAAGTCTTTTAATGAACTCTCTGGGGGACAAATTCAGCGTGTATTTCTTGCACGCGCCTTATGTGCAGCAGGAGATATAATTATTCTTGATGAGCCAGTATCAGGGCTTGATGCTACAGTTACATCAAATTTATATGAAGAGCTTTTATCTCTCAATCGTAATGAAAATATGACGGTTATAATGGTATCTCACGATATAAACGATGCTATAAAACTTGCATCACACATCCTGCATATTGGTGATAAACAGTTATTTTTTGGCAAAACAGAAGAATACACAAAAAGTTCTGCTATAAATTCATTTATAAATCAGGGAGGTGCGTGCAATGAATAATATGGCACTTTCATTTCTTGATTATCTGAAATACCCATTTGTTATCTACGCACTTATTATAGGTATTCTAATAGCCTTGTCAGCTTCAATCCTCGGTGTTACACTTGTTTTAAGAAGATACTCATTTATAGGAGATGGACTTTCCCATGTTGCGTTTGGGGCATTGGCTATTGCAAATGTGCTTAGTGTAAATAACGAGATGATTGTTGTTATGCCTGTAACTATAGTTTGCGCAATAATACTTTTATGTTCATCGCAATACTCAAAAATTAAGGGCGACTCATTTCTTGCGATGCTTTCAGTAGGCACATTGGCAATCGGATATTTATTGCTAAACATCTTTCCTTCTTCACCAAACATCACAACCGATGTTTGCGGAACCTTGTTTGGTTCTACATCAATACTCACTCTGTCTGCCTCCGATGTGTGGCTTTGTTCAGTTTTATCCGCTGTTGTGATATTATTATTTGTACTCTATTACAAGAAGATATTTTCAATTACATTTGATCAAAACTTCGCAGCAGCATCTGGTATAAATATAAGACTATATAACATCATTATATCTGTGGTTTGCGCTATTGTAATTGTTCTTGCAATGAATCTTGTGGGGTCACTCTTAACATCTGCAATTATTGTTTTTCCAACTGTATCTTCGATGCGCGTATTCAAAAGTTTCAAGGGTGTTATAATCAGCTCTGCAACACTATCTGTCATATGTGCAGCTATTGGAATTTTAGTATCTATTGCCTTTTCAACGCCCGTCGGCTGCACTGTTGTTTTAGCAAACATAACCGCATATATAATTTTCTGCATAATTGGTAGATTTGTGTGCGCAAAATGATAAATAATACTTGCACATAACAATAATATATGATAAAATAATAAAATGCCGTAAAAGTTTGGCAGTTACATAGGTTAGGAGTGATTTTTGTGGCAAAAGAGCTACCAAAAACATATGACCCCAAGCAGGTCGAAAAAAGAATTTACCAAGAATGGTGTGACAAGGGCTATTTTCATGCAGAAGTGGACAAGTCCAAAACGCCTTTTACTATAGTTATTCCACCCCCGAATGTTACAGGTCAGTTACACATGGGACATGCCCTTGATGAAACATTCCAGGACATAATTATTCGTACCAAGAGGATGCAGGGCTATAACGCTCTTTGGATTCCTGGCACTGACCATGCAGGTATTGCAACACAGATTAAAGTTGAGGAAGACCTTCGCGTAAATGAAGGCCTTACTCGCTACGACCTTGGTCGTGATGAATTTTTAAAGCGCGTGTGGCAATGGAAAGAAAAATTTGGCGACAGAATCATCAGTCAGCTTAAAACTCTCGGTTGTTCATGTGATTGGGACAGAGAAAGATTTACAATGGATGAAGGATGCAGCAAAGCAGTACGCGAGGTATTTGTTAATCTTTACGAAAAAGACCTTATTTATCAAGGTAGCCGTATAATCAACTGGTGTCCAAACTGTGCAACAGCACTGTCTGATGCAGAGGTAGAATATTCTGAACAGGAAGGCTTCTTCTGGCATATTAAATATCCTATTAAGGATAGCGATGAATTTGTCGAGATAGCAACGACAAGACCGGAGACTCTCCTTGGCGATACAGCTGTTGCAGTAAATCCTGAAGATGAAAGATACACACATCTTGTTGGCAAGATGCTTATTCTTCCTCTCGTCGGCAGAGAAATCCCTGTTATTGCAGATGATTATGTTGACAAAGAGTTTGGTACAGGTTGTGTAAAAATTACACCCGCACATGACCCCAACGACTTTGAAGTTGGTCTCCGTCACAATCTTGAACAAATAAAGGTTATGAACGATGACGCAACGATTAACTCATATGGTGGCAAGTACGAGGGTATGGACAGATATGAAGCAAGAGCCGCTATGGTTGCTGACCTTGAGGCGGAGGGTTTACTTGTTAAAGTTGTTCCGCACACACACAATGTTGGTCAATGCTATCGTTGTTCTACAACTGTTGAACCAATCACTTCAAAACAGTGGTTTGTAAAAATGGAGCCACTTGCAAAACCTGCAGCAGATGCAGTAAAAACAGGTGACACAAGATTTATACCCGAAAGGTTTACAAAGACATATTCACACTGGATGGAAAACGTTCACGATTGGTGTATTTCTCGTCAGCTTTGGTGGGGTCACAGAATCCCTGCGTTTTATTGTGACGCATGCGGAGAAACAACCGTCTCCAAAGAAGATATTACTGTTTGTCCAAAGTGCGGTGCTCCCGTTAAGCAGGACCCCGATGTACTTGACACATGGTTCTCTTCTGCTCTCTGGCCTTTCTCAACTCTTGGATGGCCCGAAAAAACGCCTGAACTCGAGCATTTTTATCCTACATCCGTATTGGTTACAGGATATGATATTATCTTCTTCTGGGTTGCAAGAATGATGTTCTCAGGTCTTGAGCACATGGGTGAAGTTCCATTTAAGGATGTATACATCCACGGTCTTGTCCGCGATAGCCAGGGTAGAAAAATGAGTAAGTCCCTCGGTAATGGTATTGACCCGCTTGAGGTTATTGACCAGTATGGCGCAGATGCTCTGAGATTTACACTTGCAAGTGGTAACTCACCCGGTAACGATATGCGTTTTTATATGGAACGTGTTGAAGCAAGCCGTAACTTTGCAAACAAGATCTGGAATGCTTCACGTTTCGTAATGATGAATCTCACAATCGACAAATGCGAAACCCCTGATGTTTCAAAACTTCAGATTGAAGATAAATGGATTCTTCATCAGTATAATGAGCTTGTACGCGAAGTAACCGATAACCTTGAAAAGTATGAACTTGGTGTTGCTGTTGCAAAACTTTATGACTTTATATGGGACAAGTTCTGCGACTGGTATATCGAACTTGTTAAGCCAAGATTTATGCAGGAAGGCGAGAGCAACCTTGTCGCACAGAATACACTTGTGTATGTTCTGTCAAACACATTAAAGCTACTCCATCCTTTCATGCCATTTATTACAGAAGAAATATGGCAGGCTCTTCCACATGATGGTGAAAGCATTATGATTTCAAACTTCCCTGAATACAACAAGGCATTTGAAAACAAAAATGCGAATGATGATATGCAACTTATTATGGACTCTATTAAGGGAATTAGAAACATAAGAAACGAAATGAATGTTCCTCCTTCAAAGAAGGCTAAGCTTTACATTGTTACTACCAGAGACGATGTGTTTAATGAAGGCTCTTTATTCTACACAAAACTTGCGTCTGCATCAGAAGTAATTATTACTGCAGACAAGAGTATTGTACCGGAGAACTCAGTTTCTGTTGCCTCTCCCGGTGGTGAATTTATTCTTCCTCTTGATGACCTTGTGGATAAGGCAAAGGAAATCGAACGCCTTGAGAAAGAGAAAGTTCGTCTTGAAGGTGAAATAAAGCGTGTTGACAGCAAGCTCTCCAACAAGGGTTTTACCGATAAGGCACCCGCTGCCGTTGTAGAAGAAGAACGCAAAAAGGGTGAGCAATATAAATCCATGCTCTCATCAGTTCTTGATAGTCTTGAAAAATTAAAATAAGTATTACAGAGGAACGCATAAGTGCGTTCCTCTGATGCTATAACAGGTGATATATATGAACTACAACGAAACAATAAGCTATATACACAATACACCAAAAATCAGTCGTATTCTTGGCAACGATATGCTACGAAAACTGTTAGATAAGCTTGGTAATCCACAGAAAAAATTAAGGTTTATACATATTGCCGGCACAAACGGTAAAGGTTCGTGTGCAATTATGCTATCTGAAATTTTGTCACAAGCAGGCTACAAGACAGGACTTTTTACCTCCCCATATATTGAGGTCTTTAATGAACGAATTAAAATTAACGGAAAAATGATTGATGATAAGTCCTTGGCAAGCATAGCAACAAAAATTCGCAACACAATTGAGAAATACGATACATTCGTATCAGAATTCGCTCTTGATACAGCTATTGCGTTTGAGTATTTTAAGAAGCAAAATTGTGACATAGTTGTTCTCGAAACAGGACTTGGCGGCAGACTTGATGCAACAAATGTAATTGATAACCCTGTTTTGACAATTCTTATGTCTATAAGTTTTGACCATATGCATTTTTTAGGTGAGACAATCAATGAAATTACCGCAGAAAAATGCGGAATTATAAAAGATAACAGTAAAGTCATTGTATATCCAATACAAGAATCATCTGCAAAAACAGTTATAAGTGACTTTTGTAAAATGAAAAACTCAAAACTTATATACGCAAAGGAACCTAAAATTCTAGATGAAAACGATTTTGAGTATAATGGCAGAAAATATACTATTGGCTTAAATGGCGAATTTCAAAAGTACAACGCCGCAACAGTTGTTGCAGCAATTGATGAATTAAATAAATCAGAATTTTCTATTTCTGATGACGATGTCAAAAAAGGTCTTTTATCCGCCTTTAACCCTGCTCGACTTGAAAGACTAAACAATGGCCTAATCATAGACGGCGCTCATAATGTTTCTGCAGTTAAATCACTTTGCAGCAGTCTAAAAGATGCCTCCCCGCCCGTTGTGATTTGTATAGCAATGATGGAAGACAAGGATATAACTTCTTGTATCAGAGAACTTGCAAATCTTAATCCAACAATAATTGCAACAGAGATAGATATGCCAAGATGCGCAAAAGCCGAGGACATAGCCGCAGAATTTGCAAAACATAACATACAAGCTATATTGGACAAAGGCCCTGTCTCGGCTGCGAAACGCGCTCTTAGTCTTGCAGGCAAAGAAGGTACGGCAGTTGTATGTGGCTCTCTTTATCTTGCAGGAATTGTGCGAAAAAACATTAAATAACACAGGTGATAAGATGTATTACGTTTATATACTCAGGTGTAGCGACAACTCCCTGTATACAGGGATAACAACAGATGTTGAAAGACGCTTTGAGGAGCATAAAGCCAAAAACAAAAAGGGTGCGAAATACACCTCATCGCGGACCGTTGTATCAATTGAAGCCGTATGGGAAGTCCCGGACAGGTCAACTGCATCAAAACTTGAACACCAAATCAAAAAGATGCCAAAACTTAAAAAAGAAGAACTTATTATAAATAACAAAAAAACACCGTAGACTATTGGTCTACGGTGTTTAATTTTACTAAACCTATTTAACCATACTTGCAACTTCATCTGCAAAGTTGTCTTCTCTCTTCTCAAGACCTCCACCTGTTTCAAAACGAACAAAGCTCTTAATCTTAATGTCTGCACCAATACTCTTAGCAACTGATTCAATGTACTTAGCAACTGTTTCTTTATCAGTAGCCTTTACATATTCCTGCTCGAGCAAGCAGATTTCCTTGAGTT
>JAZLDW010000035.1:0-38421 GCA_045614945.1 Clostridia bacterium
TTATTCGAATACTAACGTTTTGTAAAGTTCGCTAAAACTTTTGGAATTGACAAGGTCCTAAAACCTTGTGCAATTGTCGTAACAGTTTGTATTTTATACAAATCCGTTACCGCTTTCTCACTGTTTACTTTTCAAACATCACGTCGCGGCTTACGCCTTGCTTCAAGCTTCTTGTCTCTCGAAGCGAGCGACTAGATCAGTATATCACACTCAGACATCTTTGTCAACACTTTTTTAAAAGTTTTTTAAAGAATTTTCTGTTTGTGATGGCGCGTCTCTCGACACGCGACTTGACCATTATAACACCCTCAATTGTAAATGTCAACACTTTTTTTGACGAAATTTTGCACAAAAGCACACATTTTACGCAATGATTTTTGTGTGTATATTTCCAATTCAATGCATCGCATTACTCCGGGGATATATACTTGCACTTTATTTTGTCTTATTTAAATACTTATTATTTATAAAAGAGCAGATTTTCTATTTTTTACGCCTCTTGATTATGTAGTTGTAAAAAATAGTCGCGGATACCCATACATATTCCAAACGCCAGTTTGTTTCTGTAATCTTCTGATTTAAGTTTTTGCGCTTCCCTCACATTAGACAAAAATCCACATTCGACTATAATTGACGGTATCTGCACATTATTTAATATATATATATTGCCCTCACTCTTTTTAGCAAATCGCTTGTTACCATCATTCATAGTTTCTGCAATTGCCTTTTGCATTGTCTCGCCAAGTTGTCTGCTCTCGTCCGAACCAGCAGCATAAAACACCTGCGCTCCCCAGTATTTTTCCTGCGGAAACTTGTTCATATGTATGCTAACGAACAAATCCGCTCCGCTTTCATCCACCATGGCCTTTCTACGCTTCAGGTCAGACGCCTTGACAGAGCCTCCGCTTTTGCTTTGGTCGGCAGTGGACACATCTTCTTCTCTTGTCATAATTACCTTGCCGCCGTTTTCTTCTATCCATGCCTTTAGTTTTTTTGCAACGCTCAGGTTTATTTCCTTTTCTACAAGTCCGTTTGCAGATGCACCTGCATCAAAGCCACCATGTCCCGGGTCTACAAGTATAATCTTGTCAGACAGTGGATTTGGCGTGCCGGACACCTCTATATCATTACTCGCCTCCTTGACAGCGTAGCACAAAAGAAGCAAAGACACCGCAAGAAGAAGTAAAAACGCGTATACTATTGTGTTCTTTTTTATTGATATAAACATAAATATCACCCCAAATATTTTATGAGGTGATAACGAGGATTATAACGAATCACCCTGAAATACTTAAAGATTTCAGGGTGATTCGTTATATACTATCTATTATATCAAGACTTCTTTTTGCAAAGGCTTCTGCCTTTTCTTTTTTATCCTTTATCCGCACACCTAAATCTTCCATTATGCCGAAGTTTACATTCATGGGCTGGAAGTTAACTATGCTCTCGTTTGAAACATATACGCAGAGAGCACCAATGGCTGTTTTTGCATCAAGGTTCAGTTCTTCTCTCCCCATTACAGAGAGTGCGGCATTGCGTCCTGCAATCAATCCTGATGCGGCAGATTCTACATATCCCTCAACCCCTGTAATCTGTCCTGCAAAATATATCTTTGGATACTTTCTCATTTTATATGTTTTGTCAAGAAGCAGAGGTGAGTTTATATATGTATTTCTGTGCATAACGCCATAGCGTACAAACTCGGCATTTTCAAGGCCCGGAATCATCGAGAATACCCTTTTTTGTTCACCAAACTTAAGATGAGTCTGAAAACCTACTATGTTATATAAGCTGCCCTCCGCGTTATCACGCCGAAGCTGTACTATCGCATACGGTCTTGAGCCATCTCTCGGGTCTGTAAGTCCTACCGGTTTAAGTGGTCCAAAACGCATTGTATCCTCGCCTCTTGCTGCCATAATTTCAATTGGCATACATCCTTCAAAAACCTTCGGGTTGTCAATGCCGTCATGCAAAGGCGCGCCCTCTGCCGAAACAAGCTCTCTCCAGAAGTTTATATACTCTTCCTTGTTCATCGGGCAATTAATATAATCCGCCCCGCCTTTGCCATATCGAGCGGCACAAAAAGCCTTTGTCATATCAATACTCTCTGCTGTAACAATTGGTGCAGCAGCATCAAAAAAGTGCAGATAGTCATTGCCTGTCAGTTTTTGGATTTCCCCGGTTATCATATCCGATGCAAGAGGTCCTGCCGCAACAATCGTATATTCATCGGGGTTAATCTCTCCTATCTCGCCATACCTGACTTCAATATTGGGGTGAGAAGTTATCTTGTCTGTCACCATTTTTGAAAATCCGTCTCTGTCTACTGCAAGAGCGCCCCCTGCGGGGACTTTGGTCTTATCTGCACACTCCATTATAAGAGAGTTCATTCTGCGCATTTCTTCTTTTAAAAGTCCAACCGCATTTGCAATCCCATCTGCCCTTAGCGAATTGCTACAAACAAGTTCAGCAAAGTTATCACTTTTGTGGGCATCAGATTTTTTATCAGGCTTCATCTCACAAAGGATAACCTTTGCTCCCATCTCTGCCGCCTGCCACGCCGCCTCGCACCCTGCAAGACCTGCGCCGATTATTTTTATCGTCATAGTTATCATTCCTTTTAATAATCCCTCAATTTTTGCAAAGCAAAAATTGAGGGATTAATTACCATTATTTTTTATCGGGCTTTTTCTCGAAACCACATTCTTCGTTAAAGCACTTGTAGGTAAGAGGTCCTCTGCCACGGAAGGCGCGCACCTTCATAAGAGAGTTGCCACAGTTTGGGCACTTCTCGTTTGTTGGCTCGTTCCATGAGATAAAGTCACATTCGGGCGCCTTGTCACAGGTATAGAAGACAACACCCTTTCGCGATTTGCGTACTACTACATCGCCGCCACACTTAGGGCACTTTGCCTCTATATTCTCCACAATTGCCTTTGTGTTTCTGCACTCTGGAAAACCTGGACAAGCTAAGAACTTACCAAATCTGCCCTGCTTGTATACCATATTTCTTCCGCACTTGTCGCAAACAACGTCGGATACCTCATCAGAAATTTCTACACTTCCAATTTTTTCTTCCGCTTCATCAAGAGTATCCTTAAATGGACCGTAGAACTCCCTTATTAGTTTCTTCCACTCAACGTTGCCACTTGCAACCCCTTCTATCTCATCCTCCATCTTGGCTGTAAACTCAACATCTACGATGTCAGAGAAATTTTCCTTCATAATATCTGTTACTATAAAGCCAAGCTCTGTGGGATATAAGGACTTACCATCTCTTGCCACATATCCTCTTGTGCTTATTGTTGCAATCGTCGGTGCATAGGTACTTGGTCTGCCAATACCATCTTCCTCCATAACCTTTACAAGAGTTGCCTCTGTATACCTTGGCGGTGGCTGAGTATAGTGCTGCTGAGGATCAATGTCAGACAGAAGAAGCGATTGATTATCTGCAAGCGCCGGAAGTTTTGATACTTTCTCTTCCTCCTCATCTTTGCCCTCTACATAAAGAGTGGTAAAACCCGCAAACTTAACCTCACTACCGGTTGCACGAACCAAATACTTCCCTGCGGCAATATCTGCAGATATCATATCTACAACAGCGTCAGACATCTGGCTTGCCATAAATCTGAGCCATATTAGACGATAGAGTTTATAAAGGTCGTTTTTAAGTTTATCTTTAAGCTTCTCGGGAGAATTCTCAACCACTGTCGGTCTTATGGCTTCGTGCGCATCCTGCGCACTCTTTTTAGCACGATACTGTTTGGGTACCCTTGGCAAAAAAGCATCTCCATATGTCTTTTCTATATAGTCTCTTGCCTCGTTTTGCGCAACCGAAGAAACTCTGAGCGAGTCCGTTCTCATATATGTTATATAGCCCATCTCGTAGAGCTGTTGTGCCGCAATCATTGTGCGTCGAGAGGTAAAGTTCAGTTTTCTTGAAGCCTCCTGTTGGAGAGTGCTTGTTGTAAAAGGCGGCGCACTTTTGCGTAGTGTCTCTTTGCGAATAACACTCTTTACGCAATAACTTGCATTTTTTAATTCCTTCACAACCGCCATAGCCTTTCCCTCGTCGCCAAGCGATATTTTCTTTCCGTCTAAACTGCCGAAAAATTTTGCGTTAAACGGCAACTTTCCTTTATCATTGGTAAGCTTTAAATCGATACTCCAATATTCTTTTGGATTGAATGCCTCAATCTCGCGCTCTCTATCTACTATAAGGCGGACAACAACAGACTGAACTCTGCCTGCACTGAGACCTTTTTTAACCTTCTTCCAGAGCAGAGGGCTGATTTTGTAGCCCACTATTCTGTCAAGAACACGCCTCATTTGTTGTGCATCAACTAAATTCATGTCTATAGGTCGCGCTTCCTTTATTGCTTCACGCACGACCTCTTTTGTTACTTCGTTAAATGTAATTCGGCAATTGCTTGTCGGGTCAATCCCAAGTACATTTGCCAGATGCCATGATATAGCCTCACCCTCACGGTCAGGGTCAGTTGCAAGATAAACTTTGTCGGCAGATTTTGCCTTCTTTTTAAGCTTTGCAATCAAATCTCCCTTGCCACGAATTGTTATATAGTTTGGCTCAAAATCTTTTTCAATTTCTATACCTATAGCACTTTTCGGCAAGTCTCGCACATGTCCCATTGTTGCTTCTATATCATATCCGCTGCCTAAGTATTTTTTAACAGACTCCACCTTAGTAGGAGACTCCACAATAACCAGCTTCCGTTTTACGGTCTTGCGTTTGCTCGTCTGCTGTTCGGCCATATACTTATCCTCCTGAAATATCAATTTGTATTTACAGTCTTATCTGCTATCGCAAATACAGACTTGCATGTCAGCATAATTTTGTATGTTAATGTGTCACATCCTGCAAATAGAATTTGCGGTATTTGCCTTTTATCTTTTCTGCTCCTACAGGCTGTAATATTCTCCCGGATGTTCCTTAATTGCTCTATTCATTAAAAGTTGGATTATTAGAAAACTCAACTCTGTTGTATCAATACCACAGCCTCTTGAAATCTCATCTATGTGAATCGCTTCATTATTATTGCGTAAATATTCAAGTATTATTCTTTGTTTTCCGCCGTACTTTTCTATATCAATATGTGTCTCTGGCAGTTTTGGCACAGGCACCGTTTTTTCTCTTTGCCAATTACGAACACCTCTATTTGCCCTTTCAAAATGGCTGTCACTTATATTGTTTGACATACCCTTTTCAATTTCCAACGGATAAACGGAAATATATTCTTCTATTATATCCTCTGCAGATGTAATCAGCTTTGCATTATTTTTAATAAGCTCGTTGGGAAGTTCTGCCCCTCTGTCATTGGGTTTTCCGGGCACTGCAAACAAATCTCTGTCTGACATCGTTGCCCAGTTCGCTGTAATTTTGGTTCCACTTCTTTTACTTCCCTCAACTATTACAACTCCTCTTGAAAGCCCAACTAAAAGTCGATTTCTTTGAGAATAAAATTCAGGTTTACCAATAGTTCCGGGCGGTCTCTCCGATATTATTGCACCCCTCTTTAGTATTTCTTCATATATATCATGATTCTCTCTTGGATAGACAATATCTACTCCGCCCGCAAGTATTGCTAAAGTAATATTACCACCGCACAACGCACCTGTGTGTGCCGCAGCATCTATACCAAGCGCCATTCCGCTGACTACCACTATGCCACTCTTTGCAAGGTCAGTTGCAAGTTCACATGCAAACTCTCGACTATAATCACTGCACTCTCTTGAACCAACAATTGCCACACATACAAGATTATCAATACAAGGAAGTTCTCCCCGCACATATAAAATCTGAGGCGGATTGTAAATTTGTTTGAGAATTTTAGGATATCTGTCATCATCTATTGATATTATATCAATCTGATTTTGTCTACAATAGGATAATAATTCTCTTGCATCATCAAGGTCACGCGATGCCATAGACAAACGAATACCCAACGCCCTGCCACTCACGCTTTTCGTCATAGATTTTGACTTATATATCTCTTTTGCACTACCAAACTTTTCTATGCTTTTACCTATAAGATCAGGGTTGTGCTTACAAACGATGTTAAGCCATAGCTTGTATAAAATATCATTTTCTACGCTCATATCAAAACACACCCTTCGTTACTTCAAATTGCAGAAAATGTTTATACATCTCTGCAAAGCGACACACAGGTCGTTCTATACATAATACAAAAGTATAATATTATTTAAATTTGTACATTACAATTCCGGCGGCAACAGCAGCGTTTAAAGATTCTACCTTACCACACATATCAATTTTTACCGCTATGTCTGCCAATGACAAAAACTCCTCCGATACACCCTCTGCTTCGCTACCGATTATAATAGCGCGTTTGCCGGTTATCTGGGCACTCTCAAGCGGCACAGAATTGTAAAGAGCAGTTGCAACAAGGGTAAAACCTCTTGCCCTCATTGTCTCTGCCATTCCCGCATCGCACTCTGCAAACTTCATACGAAAAAGTGACCCCATTGCCGCTCGCACAACCTTTGAGTTATATACATCAACACACCCCCGGGTCAAACAGATAAGGTCTATTCCTGCCGCCTCTGCAGTTCTTATAATCGTACCCATATTACCAGGCTCTGACACTCCGTCTAAAATCAGCACAAAGTCATGCTTGTCAAAATCAGTCTCTGCGTTCACGGGTTTTTCAATTACCGCACCAATTCCCTGAGGAGTCTCGGTGTCACATATCTCGTTAAATAGTTTATCTTCTGTAATATATACAATTTTTTCTTGCGTGTCAAGACTGCTTATATAATCTGCGTTTCTTTTGCAGAAATTTTCTGAAACAATTATATAGCGGACTCTCTCAGGCACAGAAATAAGCGCCTCGTCCGTTAGACGCGCGCCCTCAGCAAAATAAAGTCCGCTGTCTGTCCTTCCCTTTTTACGATGAAGAGTACGGACAAGTTTTAAAATTTTGTTATCGCGACTCGTAATTTTGTTTATCATCTGAGCATCTCCCACTGCTAAATACTCTTTTTGTCTTTAAATCAACAGTTTTAAGCATCAGATACATTATCATAATCTGAACAGGCAACATAATAACATTCTTAATAAGTCTTCCGGGCAAAATTCCCACCAGGCCGCTTCCCACAATGGGAGCAAGCGCAATCGAGTTTAAAACAATGTTTATCACGCAGACAACAACAAGCTGCGCAAGAACAACCTTTGCAAAAGAAATCTTTCTCTTGTAGAAAAATGCCGCATAGACAATCCCCATCATACCTGCATTTAATGTAAGTGCAATAATAAGTCCGCCTGTCGGTTTTATTACAAAACTTACAAGGTCCTGAAGCATTCCCATAACGCATCCTGCAAGGGGTCCATATAACATAGAAGCAAACGGTACAGTTACAAAACCAAACCCAATCCTTACCGATTCACTGATTGGAAGTGTAAACTGTCCCAAAACTGCGTTAACAGCAATAAGCATCGCGCATATCGCAAGAGTTTGCGGCTTTTTAATAACGCCGGCCGACTCTTTTCCATAACGCAAAACAGACACTGCAACCAATATTAAAAAAATAACTAAAATCAAAATTGTGCCTATCCAGAAATTTGAAAAAATGTTTAAAAACTCCGACAGAGGATTAATCACCTCTGACACAGCGTTAATAAAGTTTTTAATAATACTTTCCATATAAATACCTCCATTTCATCAAAGTTGTGCATATCACTGAAAGCACACCAAAAGAGGTATTCGTTGTGCATAGCAGCGGGATGCGATGCCCACACCGCGGCAAAATGCTCTTCGTCCGACTGCCAACTCCCTGTGCAGACGGCACTTTTGACTACACTGTAGTCAACGCATAGGCACCTACTCTGTATGTTTAATTTTTATTTCAGGCGTTGTTGTTACAAAGCCTTAAACCTGTTGGCGGATAAGTATGTCCGCCTCTGATGTTTGAATTTCTCAACGGAGCGACACACATGCCGCCCCCTACAAACATCAATATTAATCTCTATTATTTACTTCTTTTTATAATGACACAAAAGCTTCTTCGATAGATTGCCGAAGAAGCTTTAAAGTCAAAAACTATTTAACCTGATCTACAAGGCTCTTGAATGCCTCGGGATCAGAAACGGCGATTTCTGCGAGCATCTTTCTGTTGATTTCGATACCCTTGTTCTTAAGACCGTTCATAAACTTGCTGTAGCTGATACCATTCATACGAGCAGCAGCATTGATACGAGCAATCCAGAGCTGTCTGAACTCTCTCTTCTTTGCCTTTCTATCTCTGTATGCATAAGTCAGCGACTTCATAACTGCCTGATTTGCAGTTCTGTATAGCTTGCTCTTTGCACCTCTGTAGCCTTTTGCAAGCTTTAAAATTTTCTTATGTCTTGCGCGTGTTTTCATAGCGCCTTTTACTCTAGCCATTTTAAAAGCTCCTCTCTAATTTCAAATATCGTAAGTCACTGTGACTTATTTGTAAGGCATCATACTCTTGATTGTTGCCTCGTTTGCAGCTGAAAGGTATCCGCCCTTTCTGAGCTGTCTCTTTCTCTTGGTTGACTTCTTGTTAAGAATGTGGCTTCTAAACGCCTTAGCTCTCTTTACTTTACCACTCTTGGTAACACCGAAACGCTTAGCAGCTCCTCTGTGAGTTTTAATTTTAGGCATATTATTCTCTCCTTCCGTTCATATTACTGAATTTAACCTTTTGGATATTTAATTAATTAACTCTTTTTAGGCGACAGAACCATAGCCATGCTTCTGCCCTCCATCTTGATGTCCTTATCAGACATGCCAACCTCAGATGCACCATCGCGGAAGCGTACAAGTATATCCTTACCGATTGAGCTATGTGTGATTTCGCGTCCGCGAAAACGAACAGAAACCTTAACCTTATCGCCTGACTTTAAGAACTTGATTGCCTGATTAAGCTTTGTGTTAAAATCATGTTCATCAATGTTTGGAGTAAGACGAACTTCCTTTACATTGCTTACCTTCTGATTTTTGCGATTTTCTTTTTCGCGCTTTGCAAGCTCAAACTTATGTTTGCCGTAGTCCATAATTCTGCACACAGGTGGTTTGGCCTGAGGCGCAATCATTACAAGGTCTAGATTCTTTTCATCGGCAAGCTTCTGTGCCTCGCTTGATGATAATATACCAAGCTGCTCTCCATCTGCGCCTATTAAACGAACCTCTTTTTCCCTGATTTCTTCGTTAATCATTAAATCCTGCTTTGCTATTTCAAAACACCTCCAAAAAGTCTTTGACCTCAATTAGCCTTATTGCAGAAACCACAGTATTTTTTGCAATAAAAAATTGCGGTCACAAAAGTAGCCGCAATTATTCTGAATTATTCAAAATTGACTTCCCTTTTACCTTAGGCTGAGGGGAGAAGCGGCAAGCTTCTGCTTTACCAAAGCATAATAACACATTTTTTTGCTTTTGTCAATAGCTTTTTAATGAAATTTTTGTCTAATAAAACCCCTCTATGATACAAGCCCAAACATCGCGTTGGACACAAGCGCAAATATTACGCCAAGTGATGCCCCTGCAAAAACTTCAAGCGGAGTATGTCCCAAAATCTCTTTAAGCCGCTGTTGTTTTTTTAGTGGGTCGCTCTCGTTCCATGCATCCACTATCATATTTATTATTTTCGCCTGCTGGCCCGCCGCACGCCTGATACCCGACGCATCATACATTACTACCAATGCCAGGGCACAGCATATAACAAAGTTGGTAGAGTCAAATCCATCATGTATTCCTATGCAAGTAGCAAGACATGTTACAATTGTGGAGTGTGACGATGGCATACCTCCCGGGCCCATGAAACGCGTCATATCAAGTTTTTTATCTCTTGCACAAACAAGAAGTCCCTTTATAACGCACGAAAATAGCCATGCCAGAAACACTGTGAAAAATATTTTGTTGCTTAATAATTCCTTAAAATACATTTTTTGTCCTCTTTATTTAACTTAGTAGCTTCTCTCAAGTAAATAATCAGCAAGTTCGACCAAAAAGCCCGCTCTATCTCCAAATATCGATAACGCCTGCTTTGCTTCACTTGTGAGGCATCTTAAATGTTCATCCGCCTCTTCCCTGCCAAGCAGAGTTACAAATGTGTTCTTGCCGCTTTTTTCGTCACTGCCGACCGGCTTCCCAAGAAGCCCTTCATCGCCAATCACATCAAGAATATCGTCTTTTATCTGAAACGCCAAACCCAATTTTGAAGCATATGTCTCAATTGCTGAAATTCTCTCATCGTCATCATCTATCCCAGCACAAATCGCCCCGCAAACCGCTGCCGCTTTTATAAGCGCCCCTGTTTTGCCCCCGTGCATATATATAAGCTCATCAAGGCTAACATCAGTGCGATTTTCGTTTTTAAGATCTATCATCTGCCCACCAATCATTCCATATGCACCGGAAGCAGAGGATAAAATCCTCGTTGCTCGCAAACGGTCACAAGCGCTCATTGAGGAAAATCCCTCTCCTGACAAAATTTCAAACGCCATGTTTAAAAGTCCGTCCCCTGCAAGCAGCGCCGCGCTCTCTCCATACACCTTATGACATGTTGCTCTGCCTCTTCGTAAATCATCGTCATCCATACATGGTAAATCATCGTGAATCAGTGAATAATTGTGCACACACTCAACAGAGAGGGCAAGCCTCACCGCGTCCTCTGTGTCGGCACAGCAAAGCTCTGCCACCGCCAGAGTCAAGACAGGACGGATCCGCTTTCCACCGCCTGTCACCGCGTACCTCATTGCCTCAAAAACCTCTCTTTGAGGGAGGTCAGGCACCTTCAGGCATTCTTCTATTTTGCTCTCAATTATTTCTAAATATTGATTATATTTTACTTTAAAATCCATATCTATCCCTGATTTTTAAATATTTTACACCGAAAACGGTTGTTCTTCAAGCTCTCCGCTTTCTCGGTTGTTCATCAAAACAGTGATCTTCTGTTCTGCCGCATTTAGCGCATTTGTACACTCTTTTGTCAATGAAACGCCCTTTTCAAAAAGTCTAATCATCTCATCAAGGGGAACATCATTTGCCTCTAGAGCCTTTACAACCATCTCAAGCTCTGCAAGGTTTTTCTCAAAGGATTTTGTGTTTTCTTTTTCACTCATAATACATCCACCTTTCTCCCTTTACTCTGTAACTTGTGCGTCAAACTCGCCGTCTTTTACCTGAATCTTCACCTTGTCGCCTATCTTTATCTGATTTACAGACCTGATAACATCCCCTTTTTCCGTCTTGGCAAGTGAATATCCTCTGGCGAGCGTTCCAAGCGGACTAAGTCCATCAAGTTTTGCCGCCTGCATCCCGATACCCTTTTTCTTTGCATCCAATATTCTACTGCAGGAGGTCTCAATCATGTACGAGAGATTGTCAAGATGCTGCCTTTCGCCATCAATTTCTCGCAGCGGATTTTTCAAAGCCGCCGAGCTCTCACAACGCTCAACCAGCATTTTCCCTCGTTCTATAATACGCATAGACTGCTGGAATATTCTGTGGTAGACATTGTTAAATTTTTCTGTAAGTTCTGTCTGTGCCGGAACAGCAAGCTCTGCCGCCGCAGACGGCGTCGGAGCGCGAAGGTCGGCTACAAAATCAGAGATTGTAAAATCTACTTCGTGTCCAACCGCAGAGATAATAGGTATCTCACTTTTGAATATGGCGCGGGCAACCACCTCTTCGTTAAACGACCATAAATCCTCTATAGAGCCGCCACCTCTGCCAACTATTAAAACTTCTGCAGATTTTGTCTGATTGAAATACTCAATCGCCTCAACTATGCTCGCAGCAGAGTTTTCGCCCTGAACAAGCACAGGATAGAGCACAACATCTGCGTACGAAAACCTTCTTGACAATACATTTATTATATCACGGATTGCCGCTCCCGTAGGGGCAGTAACAACCCCTACTCTCTTTGGGTATTTGGGGAGCTTCTTTTTATGAACAGGGTCAAAAAGCCCCTCTTTCGAAAGTTTCGCTTTAAGCTCCTCAAAGGCTGCATATAAATCTCCCTTTCCCTCGGGTTGCATATCCTCTATATACAGTTGGTACTGTCCGTCTCTCTCGTAAACATTGACTCTGCCCCTTGCTATTACATTTGTTCCATCCTTTGGAATAAATGTAAGCTTCGATGCAGCAGAGCGGAACATAACCGCCCTCATAACCCCTCTCTCATCTTTTAATGACATATACATATGCCCCGATGAGTGGGCTTTGAAGTTGGAAATCTCTCCTTTTACCAATATATCACAGAGGACATCGTCTTTTGCGATGACCTCTTTTATATACATATTTACTTGTGTAACCGATAAAGCTTGTCTTTCATTCATATGTACACCCTTGTACACCCATGTGGGCTATCCTATGTCTTCCTTCAGCTTGCCTAAAATCCCGTTAACAAATGGCGCTGCTTCCTCACCCTCAAACTCTTTTGCAAGAGCAACCGCCTCGTTTACAGATACAGCAAGAGGAATATCCTTCATAAACATAATTTCGTATACACCAAGTCTTAACGCAGCAAGGCTGACAGAAGAAATTCTGTCAACCTGCCATTCTTTTGAATATCTGCCAAGGACTTCGTCTATCTCTTCTATTTTTTCAACAACGCCCAGAACAACATTCTCTATATACCCTCTCTGGTCTCCCGTCTTTTTTTCGGCAAAGAAATCCGCCAGAAGGTCTTGTGTCTCCTCAGGCTGAAATCCATACTGAAATAACAACAAAAATGCCTGTTTTCTTGCTTCTCTTCTGTTCATTTTAATATTATTCCTCCGAAGCGTCCTTTACATCCTCGTCTATCTTTGCAGCAGTTTCAGTTCCGCTTGGCACATTTACACCCTCAACCAAGACATTTACACCAACAACATTAAGACCTGTCAGAACCTCAACCTCACCCTTTACTTTGTCCTGCACTTCCCACGCCATATCAGGGATTTTTGTGCCATATTCCACAATCACGGACAAGTCAAGAGAAATGTTGTTTTCTTCTCTCGTAATTTTTACACCTTTTGAAAGATTCTTCTTGCCGAGAAGTTCCGCAAATCCGATAGAACTGCTCACCATTCCGCACACTCCCTTAACCTCGGTTGCCGCCAACGATGCGATAGTTGCAATAACTTCGTCAGAAATGTTTACATTACCATTGTTTTCAAAAATTTCGGAATTAACATTGTTTTCCATAAAAATTCCTCCATATGCTTTATATATTACTTAATATTATTATCCATAGTATACCATAATAATTTTCATATTACAATCTTTATTTTCAAATTATTTTATTTTCGTGTCTTATTTTGCACTCGGGCATATAATACAATATGAACTTCCTATCTACATCTTTTAGACTTGGGACTTTCATTATGCAAAAAGGAGCGAAATCCCCATGGATACAAATATAACCTTAAAAGACCTTCCTCTTGGAAGCTGCGCATACATATCCTCATTGTCACTTGAGGGCAGTATGCGCAGACGACTTTTAGACCTTGGTTTTGCCACAGGAAACGCCATAACTCCGCTACTTATAAGCCCCCTCGGCGACCCAATTGCTTATAATGTAATGGGAAGCGTAGTTGCATTACGGCGCGACACGGCTTCAAAAATAAACATTCGCCTATACAATCATTGTCCGGGGGCGCACACTTGATGGACACAGCCAGAATAATTCTTGCCGGAAACCCCAATGTCGGCAAAAGCACTGTTTTTAACGCCCTGACAGGAATGAAACAACATACAGGCAACTGGTCTGGTAAAACTGTTGGCACCGCGAGCGGAAGTTTTACTCTGTCTGGCAGAAAATATGAAATCTGCGACCTTCCCGGCACATACTCGGTTATCTCAAACTCACCTGAGGAAGAAATTGCCCGAGACCATATATGTATAACAAACCCCGATTTGACCATTATCGTAGCAGATGCAACCTGTCTTGAACGCAACCTTAATCTTGCCCTGCAGATAATGGAAATGAGCGAGCGCATAATCCTATGCATAAACCTTGTCGACGAAGCAGAACGAAGCGGCATATCCATTGATATAAAGAAGCTCGAGGATTTCCTTTGTATCCCTGTCATCTCTATATGCGCAAAAAAAAGAGGCGACATAAAACGACTAAAATCCATGATAGCAAAGGAATGTACCTCATATGTACCAAGGTGTACCTTTAAAACGAGTTATCCCCGCGAAATTGAAACCGCGGCAAACATAATTACAGAGGGCGTGTCAAAACTTAAAATTTCGGACGAACGGCAGCGTTTTATTGCCCTTAAACTTCTTGATAACACAGATTTTGGCATAAGCCTTGTTGACAGATACACCGCCGATAAAGAATTGAAAGATGATATATTAAATCATGTTCGGGCGGCGCAAAGCTATCTTCACGAGAACAACATTTCCCCCGTAGAAGTCAGGGATATGATAGTAGAGTCTCTTGTAAATAACGCATCGCAGATTGCAAAAAGTTGCAGCCATAAATCCTCTCCATTTGACAAACGAACTTTTAAAATGGATAAAATTCTTACATCAAAGCATTTCGGCGTACCTTGCATGTTGCTTTTTCTTGGGACAATTCTATGGATTACAATATGCGGTGCAAACTACCCCTCACAGCTTTTATCGGATCTGTTTGCAGCCTTTGAGCCACTACTCAGAGGTTTCCTCCTTCATTTGAACACACCCGACTTCCTACTTGGGCTTGTTGTAGACGGAGTATACAGCACAAGCGCATGGGTTACTGCAGTTATGCTACCGCCCATGGCTATTTTCTTTCCACTTTTCACCTTGCTTGAGGACCTCGGATATCTGCCAAGAATTGCGTTTAACCTTGACAGATTTTTTAAAAGTGCAAACTCTTGCGGAAAACAATCACTGACGATGTGTATGGGGCTTGGGTGCAACGCAGTCGGGGTTACAGGATGTCGCATAATATCCTCCCCAAGCGAGCGCATAGCAGCAATAATAACCAATACTTTTATGCCCTGCAACGGTAGATTTGGCATGTTGACTGTACTCTCTGCAATATTTATTGGTAAAACTCTTGGTGGCAGATTTTCGTCCGTTATATCTGCCTCATTTATTCTTCTGCTGATAATCATTGGCGTGGCGGCAACCCTTATTATGACAAAAGTATTGACTCTAACCATTCTCAAAAGAGATGCACCATGCTTCTCGCTTGAGTTGCCGCCTTACAGACGACCGCAACTTATAAAAACTCTAACACGCTCCCTGTTTGACAGAACACTGCGCATCCTTGGCAGAGCCTTATCTGTTGCCGCACCATCAGGTGCAGTTATATGGCTTCTGACTAATCTGTGCATTAATCAAACCTCTGTTATCGAATACCTTGTATCATTTCTCAATCCTTTTGCAACACTTATGGGACTTGACGGTGTAATTCTTGTTGCTTTTATTCTCGCTTTGCCTGCAAACGAAATCGTTCTGCCAATAATAATGATGTGTTATATGTCATCATCACATATGATAGATGTGTCATCTGTCGCATTGCTTGGAGAAACCCTAAAGGGTAACGGCTGGACAGTTCTGACCGCGATAAATGTAATGCTTTTTTCTGTCCTGCACTTTCCGTGCGCAACAACTCTGCGCACAATCAAAGCAGAAACTGGCAGCATAAAATTGACAATGCTATCTTTTTTTCTTCCGACAGCAGTTGGAATTTTGGTATGTATGGCAACAACGCTTATATGTAGGATATTAGCTTTTGTGTTGTAGAGAAGGACCTGTGTACTGTTCCGCTTTTGGCAAAACATAGAAAAATAATTTTAATAAATATTTACATAAAAATTTTTCCTTCGGTAAACACTACCAAAGAGGTGAATTTTTATGATAAATAACGATACAATAGAACTTTTAAGAGAGTGTAACGCAGGGATAAAAATGGGTGTTGCCTCTATTGACGAAGTACTCGACAGTGTAGAAAGCCACGAGTTTAAAAGTTTGCTAAATAGTTCAAAAGAAGAACATCAAAGACTTGGAAGCGAAACTCACGAGCTTTTAAACAAGTATCACGATGATGGCAAAGACCCTAATCCAATGGCAAAGGGAATGTCGTGGCTGAAGACAAATTTTATGCTTTCTATGAACGACAATGACCATACCATCGCTGATTTAATCACTGATGGCTGCAATATGGGTGTCAAATCACTCAACAAATACCTTAACAAATACGAAGCCGCAGACGAAAAATCAAAGGATATTGCAAAAAAGCTCATCAACATGGAGCATCAGCTGACCATCGACATAAGACCGTATTTATAAAAAAACGCATATCGCAATGCGATATGCGTTTTTAATTTTCACATTATCTCTGCACTCTTGCGCCTGCTCCGCCCATAATGCCTTCAACTTCTTTTTTGTTAGCCATTGTGGTATCACCGGGAGTTGTCATAGCAAGTGCACCGTGTGCTGCACCATAATTTACTGCAGTTTCAGGATCACATCCTGTCATAAGACCATAGATAAGACCTGATGCAAAGGAGTCTCCGCCGCCGACTCTGTCCATAATCTCAAGACCCTTGTAGTCTTTTGCCTTATAAACCTCGCCGTCTGCCCAACAGATAGCGCTCCAGTCATTTACTGTTGCGGTCTTAACCTCACGAAGTGTTGTCGCGATAACCTTAAAGTTAGGATATGCCTTTGCAGCCTCTGCAATCATTTTCTTGTAGCCGTCAAGATTGAGTTCCTTGAGGTCCTTGTCGTTACCCTCTATCTCAAGTCCGAGGCAAGCGGTAAAGTCTTCTTCGTTACCGATCATAACATCAACATATTTTGCGATTTCCTTGTTAACCTCCTGCGCCTTTTCAAGACCACCGATTGCGCTCCACATAGATGGGCGGTAGTTAAGGTCGTAAGAAATTATTGTGCCATACTTTTTAGCGGTCTTTACGGCTGCAAGAACTGTCTCACATGACTGCTCTGAAAGTGCTGCGTATATACCGCCTGTATGAAGCCAGCGAACGCCGAGTTCACCGAATATGTATTCAAAATCAAAATCCTCAGGCGTTGCCTTTGAGATTGCAGTGTTTGCTCTGTCAGAGCATCCAACCGCACCACGAATGCCATAGCCGCGCTCTGTAAAGTTAAGGCCGTTACGACAGATTCTTCCGATACCATCAGTCTTCATCCACTTTATCAAAGAGGTGTTTACGCCGCCCTGTTCGATAAAATCTTCCATAAGGTAACCAACCTCATTCTCTGCAAAAGCGGTGATAACCGCTGTATCCATCTTAAAGCACTTGTGAAGTCCGCGGATTACATTATACTCACCGCCACCTTCCCACGCACGGAAGTTTCTTGCAGTACGGATTCTACCCTCACCCGGGTCAAGACGAAGCATAACCTCACCAAGAGATACCGCATCAAACTTACATTCTTTTTTGTCTCTGAGTTTTAAATCCATTTTACTGTCTCCTTTTTATATAATTTCATAAACTTCACTTTGTTAGCTATTGTAATTATAGCAAATTCTTTTGTATATGTCAAACAAATATGCCAATTTTGACAATTTTTTTATTTTTTGTGTTTTTGTCTTCTCGCCCCTTACTTCCACATATTTTATTATATCTAGACTCCTATCTTTTTAAACGCCTTATACAACCGCTCCGGTTTCATTCTTGTTATAACCTGATATTTTTCTCCGCTTTTGTATGCACCAATAATTCCCCTCTCGTCCTTTAGCCTGACAATATCTGCAACCCTCTCGTTTCTGACTTCAAGTCTCAACCTTGTGCTACAATACTCAACAGACACCACATTATCTCTTCCGCCAATATTCATCAGAATCATCCTGGCAACACTCCCGCTTGTCATTTCTACCCCTCACTTTTTGTGCTTTTTTACTAGTTTTATCAATAGTTTTAGACTTTATCCAATATTATCCGAAAAATTTTTATTTTACTATTGAAATAATTAATAAAATTTGATATTATAGATATATTGCTATTTTTGTATCCATTCGATGGACAGAAAGGGAAATTTACCTAATGAAAAACTCAAATGTTTGGGCTATTACAGATACTGCTGTTGCTGCGGCACTCTGCGCCTTGCTTGTTGTTATTGCCGCGTATGTGCCTTTTTTGTCACTACCTGTTTCTTTCACTGTTTCTGTGCCCCTTGTATATATCGCACACAAACACAACATCAAGCTCTCTGTTGCTTCATGCCTTTGTTCAACATTGGTTTGCTATTTTATAACAGGCAATGTTTTGTCGGTATCCTTGCTGATGCTGACATTTGCTGTCCCGGGCCTTGTCTTTGGCATATGCTCCCGCAGGAAAATTAAATTTCCCGTCTCGGTCGCCATATCTGCCGGCGCAGTTTTGTTAGGCGTTATGGCAGAGCTTTTGATTATAAACGGCGACAGCGACGGAATCTTAAACATGATAAAGACTATCATTAATAATACCGCAAATATGATAAGCACAGCCGCTTATCAAGCAAACATTCCATCTATCGAAGCAGAAGCTTTGATGAAAACTGTGACGGCACAGGCTACAAATCTTCTTATGTTGAGTCTGCCCACTTTGGTTATTGCGATATCTGTGATATATGCGTACATTATCTCGATGGTTGATATCTTCTTTATGAAAAAATTCAGAATAACCAACATAGACTACACAAGATTTTATATGATCTGTGCCCCAAGACGCATGTGCATAATTACAGTTTTACTTTTTCTTATAATACAACTCGGTGGCATTGAGGGCACCGCCTCGGCAGCATTGCAGAATCTTTATAATCTGTCTGTGCTGTACATATCCATTTGTGGTTTATCTGCAATTGATTATTCTCTCAGAAATAAAATTCCGCATGGCATAATCAGAGCTACTATATACATCTTAGTGTTCCTTGCAGGATTTATGCTAAGTTCGTTTATTATGACCATACTTACCGTAATCGGCTTTATGGATGGTCTGCGTGAACGCCGCTTATCCAGAAAGCTATAAGGTGATAGATATGAAAACTGTTAACACATCACGAGAATTGATAAAAACAGAGCTTAAAAATATTTTCAAGATAACGCTTGTCTGTGGCGCGATCCTTCTTTTGGTAGGCTTGTTTCTTGTGTACTGCTCTACCCAGAGTGAAGTTCCCGGTGCTATTGTTACTGCTGTTGCGATTATATCCATAATTACAGGCATCGCTACTGTTATAGTTGGCAGAGCGGTTGCAAAATCGCGCGGCAGAAAACTCAGAAAATATTTTGAGGAGCTTTCCTTTGGTATCGAAAACACAGCGCGCGCTGCACTCCTGAGTTTTAACGACCCACTTGTTATTGTTACAACCACAGGCGTAATCCGTTGGAGCAACACCGCTTTTACAGACCTTTGTAAAATAAAAGATCTTCAGAGCGCCAAACTCTCTGATATATTTCCATCAATCAGACTTTCATCATTTACCGAACTCGAAAATGGCACACAAAATATAAGCCGAGAATTTTCCTTTGACAGCAGAGACTTTATCTTAATTGGTACACCAGTAACAGTTCCATATAATAACAACGAGGAAACACTTATAAGTCTTATTTTTTCAGATATAAGCGATGTAACCGCACTTAGAACCAAACTTGACGAGAAACGCACCGTCGTATGTACGGCGGTAATAGACAACTACGACGAGGTTCTCCGAGAGACCCCAAACTCAAACCACGGCGCACTTATCGGCGACATTGAGCGTTGCATAGGCCTTTGGGTTGAAAAAGGCGAAGGCTTCTATCGCAGATATGAGAGGGACAAGTTCGTTATCCTTTTTGAAGCAGCTAAATTTGAAATTCTTCTCAACGAAAAACTCAGCGTTTTAAATGATGTAAAAGAGATAGACCAGCAAAACAGAATTCCCGTAACCATCAGCATCGGTGTCGGCGCAACTGACGAGGGACTTCTTGAAAACGACAGAGTTTCTCTTGTGGGACTTGACATGGCTCTTGGCAGGGGAGGAGATCAGGCAGTTGTTAAAAACGACAACGGTTATTCATTCTTCGGTGCAAGAAGTCTTGGTGTCGAGAAGACCACTAAGGTTAAAGCAAGAGTTGTAGCAAATAACATTTGCGAGATGACCGATCGTTGTTCAAAGGTTATCATTATGGGTCACAAGTCTTCTGACTACGACAGTTTTGGCGCGTCGATCGGTCTCTTCCGTGCAGCGCTTGACAGAAATAAAAACGCTTATATTGCTCTTGACAGAGCGCACAACAATGTAGGTGAAATCCTTGGCGATATTCTTATCCATTCAGAATACGCAGATAGCATAATTGCATACGACAAGGCAGCAAGTCTTATTGATGATGATACCTTACTTATAGTAGTGGATACACACAGACCAAGCATGGTCGAATATCCTGAGCTTTTAGAAAAGGCAAAGAACATTGTTCTTATTGACCACCACAGACGCGGTGAAGACTTTATTGAAAACGCCGCTCTCATATACCACGAGCCTTATGCATCATCGACCTGCGAAATGGTGACAGAGATTTTGCAGTACATGGATGACACCAAGGCAATCGCCGCATATGAAGCAGAAGCACTTTATTGCGGAATCTACCTCGACACCAAGGCATTCACCTTTAAAACAGGCGCAAGAACCTTTGAGGCCGCAGCATATTTGCGCAAAATAGGGGTTGACCCTGTCAGAGTGCATAAGCTATTTAGAAATGACCTTTCAGTGTACATACAAAAATCAAAGGTAATCAGCAACGCAAAGGTTTACAGAAACAATATTGCAATAGCTATATGTGACGAAAACACCAAAAACACGCAGCTAGTGGTAGCACAGGCGGCAGATGACCTGCTTAACATCAGCGGTGTTGAGGCATCCTTTGTTCTTGCAACTATAGGTAATCGTACAATAATAAGCGGCCGCTCTCTTGGTATGATAAATGTGCAGATTATACTTGAAAAACTCGGCGGTGGCGGACACATCACAATAGCAGGGGCACAACTTGATAACGACAGTCTTGCTCTGGCAGAGCTTAAACTTCACAATGCGATAGACGAAGCTCTGTTTGAATAAAATTTATAAAGACTTTAAGAGAGGATGATATATAATGAAAGTAATTTTAAAACAGGATGTAAAATCACAAGGCAAAAAGGGTGACCTTATAAATGTAAGCGATGGATATGCAAACAACTTCCTTTTCCCAAAAGGTCTGGCTATCCCCGCCACCAAACAGGCACTTAATGAGCTTGAGGGTAAAAAGGGAGCAGAACAGTATAAACGCAACATGGAAGAGCAGAAAGCACAAAACATTGCTGAGCGCATGAAAGAAATAAAGGTTTGCCTTAAGGCAAAAGCCGGCAAAGAGGGCAAGCTTTTTGGTTCGGTAACCTCAAAGGATGTTGCCGACGCTCTTAAGGAGCAATTTAACATCACAGTTGACAAGCGCAAGATAGACCTGCCCGACGGCATAAAGACCTGTGGTATTCAAGATGTAAATGTCACACTCTACACAGGAGTTGTCGGCACTTTTAAAGTTGAAGTAACCGAGTTATAAAAGCATCTTTATTTTAAGATGGTTAGGAGAAGTTTTTATGAGTGATCTTATAAACGAAATGACAATTTCAGGCAGTTCAGAGTCTATGGAAATTCCAAGATCTATGCCCTTTTCCAACGAGGCAGAACAGTCTGTCCTAGGCGCGATGTATCTTGATAAGGACTGTGTTCCCGATGTTGTAAACAGATTACGCGCGTCGGATTTTTATATTGACAGACACAAAGAACTTTTTGAAGCAATCAAAGAGCTTTTTGACCTTGGCAGACCGATTGATCTTGTCACACTTGAAGAGCATCTCACTCTTCGCGGAAGCCTTGAAAAAATTGGTGGAATAAAATTTATTGTCGATGTTGCAAATACTGTCCCATCAACAGAAAGTGTGCTTTTCTATGCTGATATAGTAAAAGACAAGGCGGTTCAAAGGAGCCTTATTAAACTCGCAAGTGAACTCAGCGGCTCTTGCTATCGAGGAGATGAGGAGACAGATACAATTCTTGCAAAGGCACAGCAGGGCATCATAGAAATCACTCAAGGCAGGACAACAAAAGGTCTTGTTCATGTCGGAAAATACCTCAATGACAGTATAACCACTTTGGACGAGCTGACAAAAAAGACTTCCTCTATAACCGGCATACCTACAGGCTTTGCCGATATAGACAGAAGAACCTCGGGCTTTCATGGTGCAGAACTTATTCTTATTGCCGCAAGGCCGGGCATGGGTAAAACAAGTCTTGCTCTGAACATTGCCCAAAACGCCGCTGTAAAATATAGCAAAAAAGTCGCTATCTTCAGTCTTGAGATGCCTGGAATCCAAATTGCCAACCGACTTATCTCAGCAGAGGCAAAAATAAGTTCTGAAAGACTTAAAAAAGGCGATTTGCGTACAGAAGACTGGCAGAAACTTGCAAGAGCGTCAGAGGTTTTGAGCAGATCCGACATATATATAGATGACACGTCAAGTATAACAGCCACTGAAATCGGTGCGCGTTGCCGCAAGCTTATGCTTGAGAAAGGGCTTGACATGGTTGTAATCGACTATCTGCAGCTTATGAGTGCTTCAGGCAAAAGCGGAGGTAACAGGCAGCAGGAAATCTCGGAAATTTCGAGAACTCTTAAAATTCTTGCAAACGACCTTAACATACCTGTAGTTGCTCTGTCGCAGCTCAGCCGTTCATCAGATAAGGAAAAGAGAGAACCTGTTCTCAGCGACCTTCGTGATTCAGGTGCTATTGAGCAGGATGCAGATGTAGTGATGTTTTTATACAGAGAGGGAGCTTACAAAGACGACTGTGAAGAACCAAACAAAACAAAATGCAACTTTGCAAAACACAGAAACGGCGAAGTTGGCTATGACTATTTAACTTGGCTCGGCGAGTATACATCCTTCTCGGACTGGAGCGGTAACCGTGAACAATAATCAAGGAGTTTGTACAGAACTTGTAATAAGAACAGTAAAAAAAACAATTACAGACAACAGTCTTATAAAAAAAGGTGATAAAATTCTAGTCGCGCTCTCCGGCGGGGCCGACTCTGTTTGTCTGCTCCATGTTCTTTCGACTCTTAAGGAAGAACTTAAAATCAATGTTGCGGCAGCTCATCTTAATCATATGATTCGTGGGAGAGAGGCAGATTCAGATGAAGCATATGCGGCAGAACTTTGCACAAAGCTTGGCATACATTTTTATGCAGAACGGGTAGATGTGCCTCTTATCTCAAAAAGAGATGGCATATCAGAAGAACTTGCCGGAAGACAAGAAAGATATGCCTTTTTTGAAAGGCTTTGCAAAAAGCACAGTTTCACCAAAACGGCAACTGCCCACAACCGCAACGACAGGGCAGAGACCGTATTGATGCGTGTTATACGCGGAACCGGAATTGATGGGCTTTGCAGTATAAAATACAAAAGAGATGATAATGTCATTCGCCCTCTTCTTGATGTAAAGAGAGAAGATATCGAAAATTACTGCGCAGAAAATTCGCTGAAATACTGTACCGACAGTACAAACGCAGAGACAATATATACAAGAAACAAAATCAGAGCTGAACTTATCCCATTTATTGAAAAAAACTTTAACCCTAAAGTTATTGACAGTCTTTGTTCTCTTGCAGAAAACTCAACCGAAGACGCCGCCTTTATCAACGGATATGCAGAGAGACTCTATGACAGAATAAACAGTCCGATGCCAAAGCGCAAACCGACTGTACTTGATATAGAGTCGCTTAAAATGGTTGGTGAGAGCATTCAAAACCGCCTTCTCCGTATTGCCGCCAAAGAGGTTATGGGCGATGGATACAACATGGAAAGATGCCACATTGATGCAATACGCGCCATTTTCCGCAGCGAGACAGGTGCAACAGTTCAACTGCCAATGGGGCTTAGAGTATCTGTCAAGTACGGATGGCTTGAGTTTAAGATTGAAGACGACACAGAGAGGGAGTCTGTGAACTTTTGCTACGAAATCGATGTAAACGGAGAGGTGCAGATTTGCGACCTAAATATTAGTTTTATGGTGATGGAGGGCAAACCGACTCTTCAAAAAAATCAGATCGTGCTTGACTTTGACAAGATATGTGACAAACCTTTGTTTGTCAGAAACCGCAGAGCAGGCGACAGAATGGTGTTTTTTAAAGACGGCAAAAGTCGAAAACTAAAGGACTATTGGATTGACAAAAAGGTCCCGTCTGAAGACAGAGACAGTATTCCTCTGCTTTGCACAAAAGATGAAGTTATTGCCATCATCGGCGACCGCGTTGCCGAAAATATTAAAATGACAGAAAGTTCCACGAGAGGATTGGTGATTACCTATGGCACAAACGATGAAAGTCGGTAAAACTCTCTTCAACCGCGAAGAGATTGACGCATGTGTGAAAGGCCTTGCAGAACAAATAAACAAAGATTACCAGGGTGATGAGGTTATTGTCCTTGGCATTTTAAAAGGGTGCTTTGTGTTTATAAGCGACCTTGTCCGCTATCTTGACTGTGATGTAAGGGTTTATTTTATGGAGGTCTCGAGTTATAACGACGGAACCGTCAGCAATGGTAAGATAACCATAAAAAAAGATCTTGACGTTGATATAGAAGGCAAAAATGTATTGATTGCAGAAGATATTATTGATTCGGGCAACACACTGTATCAGTTGACGGAGATTCTAAGCAAGCGTAACCCGAAATCCATAAAGGTATGCACACTCCTGAGCAAGCCATCAAGACGAGTGGTAGACTTTGAAGCAGACTATACAGGTTTTGTTATAGAAGACAAATTTATAATAGGCTACGGACTTGACTGCGGAGAGCAGTTCCGTCAGTTGCCTTACATAGCAGAAGTTGAATTATAGAATTAATTTTAAATATTTTTGCTATCGCAAAGATATTTAAAATTACATAAAGAAAGGATATAGACATGGATATCACATCAAAATTTTCTGATAAAGTAAAACATCTCGAGGGATCTGCCATCAGAGAGATGTTCAAACTTATGCAAAAACCGGGCATTATCTCATTTGCAGGCGGTTCGCCCGATTCAAGCCTTTTCCCCAACGAAGAACTTGCCGCTATTGCTGATGAGATTCTTCGCACAAACGGGGCAGCAGCACTTCAGTATGGTATAACTGAGGGTTATCCTCCGCTCAGGCAGTGGGTTATCGACCGCCTTACAAAACAAGGTATACTAAGCGATAGTGATGACACAATAATTGTCAGCGGCGGCAATCAGGGCATTGATCTTGCGTCAAAGTCACTCATAAATGCAGGTGATGGAATTATTTGTGAAGAACCGAGTTTTATTGGCGGCCTTAACTGCTTCCGCTCTTACAACGCAGAGCTCTTTGGTGTACCCGTTGAAGATGACGGACTCTCTATCGAAAAACTTGAACAACTTTTAAAGAATCACAAAAATATAAAGATACTTTATACAATCTCTACATTCCAGAATCCGTCCGGTATTACAATGTCACTTGAAAAACGCAAAAAAGTACTTGATCTTGCCAAAAAGTACGACATTATTGTGTTTGAGGACAACCCATACGGAGAGCTTAGATTCTCAGGCGAGGATATTCCTACAATAAAATCTCTTGATAAAGATGGCAGAGTTGTATACTTTGGCTCCTTTTCAAAGATTCTTTCGCCCGGCATGCGTGTCGGTTTTGTAAGCTGCACCGCTGAACTTATGCAGAGAATGATTATCTGTAAGCAGGTACAAGATGTCCACACCGCTGTACTTCCTCAGATGATGGCATATGAATTTGTAACAAGATACTCAATTGATGAACATATTGCAAAAATCAGCAAGGTGTACGGCGAAAAGTGCAACTATATGATGGAGCTTATGGACAAGTACTTCCCGTCCTGCGTAAAACACACAAAGCCTGAGGGTGGTTTGTTCCTCTTCTGCACAATGCCAGACGGCATCGACAGTAAGGAACTTTTAAAAGAAGCAATTGAACAAAATGTTGCCTTTGTCCCCGGTGCTACAACAATGATTGATGATAAGAAGGTTTACAGCAGTTTCAGAATGAACTACTCGATGGCATCATTTGAACAGATTGAAAAAGGTGTAAAAATTCTTGCAGAAGTTTTAAACAAGGCAATCAACGGATAAACCGACTTAATTATGAAAGGACTATAGATATGGAAAATAAAAAAAGAATATTAAGCGGAATTCAACCATCGGGTGCACTTACCCTGGGCAATTATGTTGGAGCGCTGAGAAATTGGGTAGAACTTCAGAAAACAGATGAATACGAGTGCTTTTATATGCTTGCCGATATGCACACAATAACTGTGCGTCAGGAAGCAAAGAATATCAGAAAAAACTCAATGGATTTGCTTGCCCTCTTTATCGCGGCAGGCCTTGACCCTGAAAATAACCCAATATTTTTCCAGTCTCATGTCCCTGCACATGCACAACTGTCGTGGGTGCTTAACTGTAATACATACATGGGGGAACTCTCCCGTATGACACAGTTCAAGGATAAAAGCCGCAAACATGAGGACAATATTAACGCAGGCCTCTTTACATATCCGGCTTTGATGGCGGCAGATATCCTCCTCTATCAGGCAGACCTTGTGCCTGTCGGACACGACCAAAAGCAGCACCTTGAGCTGACGCGTGACCTTGCACAGCGTTTTAACAACACATACAGCGAGACCTTTACAGTACCTGAACCATACATTCCAAAGGTTGGTGCAAGGATAATGAGTCTTCAGGACCCACACCAGAAGATGTCAAAGTCGGACTCTAACGAAAACGGATACATTCTTCTTCTTGACCCTATCGACGCAATCATCCGCAAGGTTAAACGCGCGGTTACCGACTCTGGTTCTGAGGTTAAACGAGGAGTTGGCAAGGAAGGCATTGAAAACCTGATGAGCATTTACAGTGCGGTTACCGGCAAAACTATGGACGAAATTGAAGCTGAGTTTGACGGCAAGGGTTACGGTGACTTTAAGATGGCAGTTGCAGAAGCGGTTGCAGAGGAACTCCGTCCAATTCAGGAAAGATACAACGACCTTATGGCAAACAAAGATTATCTTGAAAAGATTTACCGTAGCGGCGCAGAGATTGCAAATCGCGTTGCCGCAAAAACTATATCAAAGGTTTATAGAAAAGTTGGTTTTATACAGCCGTAGCATCGGCTTTAACCGGAGGAAAGTAATATGATTTTTAGCAGCAATTATCTTGTTTTACTTGCACTGGCAGTTGCATTTTTGATTTCGTTTGCCGCAACACCTATGGTTATTTCTCTTGCTCATAGGATAAATGCTATTGATGTTCCAAAGGACGCAAGACGCGTACACAAGAAGCCTACTCCTCTTATTGGCGGACTGGCTATATTCTATGGGTTTGTCGTAAGTGTTTTGTGCTTTGCAAACCTTGACAGAGAGACAGCCGGCATACTTATCGGTTGTGTAATTATCGTGACAGTCGGCATTATAGACGACATTACAGATATGAAGGCAATTATCAAACTTTTATGCCAGATTTTGGCGGCGGCAGTGGTTGTTTACTCAGGCGTAAGAATAGAACATTTTGCAAACCCCTTTTCAGCATGGATAGGCCCTCCATATATTGTTCTTAACTTCTGGGTATCGGTTACAATTACAGTCTTCTGGATTGTAGGCGTATGTAATGCAGTAAACCTTATTGATGGTCTTGACGGTCTTGCCGTTGGCGTGTCATCAATTGCGTCCCTTTGTATGCTTGCTATGACACTTATCACTAATAATTTAGAGGTTGCAATTATTACCGCGGCTGTTGCAGGTGCAGGATTTGGCTTTCTGCCATACAACTTTAACCCCGCTAAAATATTTATGGGTGATACAGGGGCGCTGTTTCTTGGATTTATCTTATCCTGCATATCTGTACAGGGCTTCTTGAAATTATCTGCAATTATATCTTTTGCCATTCCTATTTTGGTTCTTGGGTTGCCAATTTTTGATACAATTTTCTCAATATTTCGAAGAATCCTAACAGGACACTCGCCTATGTCTCCTGACAGGGGACATCTGCATCACAGACTTCTTGATATGGGATTTTCTCAAAAACAGACGGTTGCTATTTTGTACACTTTAACTACAATTTTGTGTCTTACCGCAGTCGTTATTTCATTAAGAGGATACACAAGAGGCATATTCTTGATTGTCTCTGTTATGGTGATACTCCTTGCTTCCTTAAAACTTATGAGCGGACTTCGAGACCCAAGCCAAAACTCAGATTATTATAATGACATAGAACTTCACGAGGAAACAAGCAACAAGGCAAGTGACAAGAAAGGAAATGAGTAAAAATGAGCAAGATTAAAGTAATGACTATTTTCGGGACGCGTCCTGAAGCTATAAAAATGGCTCCTCTTGTGAAAGAGCTTGAAAAAAACTCTGACAAAATTGAATCAATTGTATGCGTAACGGCCCAGCACAGGCAGATGCTAGATCAGGTACTTGAAATTTTTGATATAAAACCTGACTATGACCTTGACATAATGAAGGACCGCCAGACTCTTGTAGAAATTGTGACACGCTCACTCGAAGGTCTTGACAGGGTTATGAAAGAGGCAAAACCTGACATTGTTCTTGTACACGGCGACACATCAACTACATTCGTAGGCTCCCTTGCGGCATTTTATAATCAGATAGCAATAGGTCATGTCGAGGCAGGGCTTCGTACCTACAACAAATACTTCCCATATCCTGAGGAGATTAACCGCCGCATAACTGGTGTCATTGCAGATATGCACTTTGCCCCGACTGTGAGAAACGAAAACAATCTTCTTGCAGAAAACACAGATAAAAACACCATATATATAACGGGCAATACTGTAATAGATGCGCTTAAGACAACAGTTAAAGAAGATTACAGGTTCAAAGACGACAATCTTCGCAATATGAATTGGGATACAAAAAAGGTTATTGTTATGACTGCGCACCGCAGAGAAAACCTTGGTGAACCACTTAAAAACATCTGCACCGCAGTTAAAGATATTGTTGAAAAATATGAGGATGTTGAGGTTGTTTATCCAATGCATCTCAATCCCGTTGTAAGAGAGACAGCTACTGAAATTCTCGGTGGTCTTGACAGAGTAAAGTTGATTGACCCTGTAAGCGCAGATGAACTTCACAACGCTATAAACCGAGGCTATCTTGTGCTGACAGACTCAGGCGGTCTTCAGGAAGAAGCGCCATCGCTTGGCAAACCCGTGCTTGTATTGAGAAACGAGACCGAGCGCCCTGAGGCAGTTGAGGCTGGCACAGTCAAGATTGCAGGCATAAAGAGAGATGATATCTTTGCCATGACAGAGCAGCTTCTGACAGATACGGATGCCTACAACAAAATGGCAAAAGCGGTTAACCCATATGGTGATGGCCACGCATCAGAGCGAATTGTAAAAGCGATTATAGAGAAGTTTGAGAAATAGCCTTTAACAAGGCTTTCCCCTCATCAGTCACCTGCGGTGACAGCTTACCCCCGGGGGGAAGCCTGAATTAGCCTTCTCCTTGGGGAGAAGGTGCCGAACATAGTGAGGCGGATGAGGGGTAACCAATATATACTATACTTTGGAGGTAATAAAATGCGTATAGAAACTAAATGTATTCAATCAGGCTACACCCCTGAAAATGGCGAGCCAAGAGTTCTGCCGATTTATCAGAGTACAACATGGAAGTACGGCTCTACCGAGCAAATGGGTAAACTTTTTGACCTTGAGGAAAGCGGTTACTTCTATACCCGTCTTGCAAATCCGACAAACGATGCAGTTGCTGCAAAGATTGCGGATTTAGAGGGCGGTGTTGCGGCCATGCTGACATCATCAGGTCAGGCAGCATGTTTTTACTCAATCTTTAACATCTGCCACGCAGGTGACCATTTTGTATGTTCTTCAAGTGTATACGGCGGCACCTTTAACCTCTTCGGCGTTACAATGAAGAAGCTTGGCATTGATGTTACCTTCGTTGACCCTGACAGCGATGAGGAAACTCTGTCTGCTGCCTTCCGCGAAAACACAAAGGCAATGTTTGGCGAGACTATCGCAAACCCTGCTCTTGTTGTCCTTGATATAGAAAAGTGGGCAAAGGTTGCACACAAGCACAATGTTCCGCTTATCATAGACAACACCTTTGCAACACCTATAAACTGTCGTCCCTTTGAATGGGGTGCGGATATTGTTGTTCACTCCACCACAAAGTATATGGACGGACACGCAACAAGCGTTGGCGGATGCGTTGTAGATAGCGGAAACTTTGACTGGGAAGCTGCCGGAAAGTTCCCGGGGCTTACTACTCCTGATGCATCATATCATGGCATCACATACACAGAAAAGTTTGGCAAAGCAGCATATATAACAAAGCTTACCGCTCAGGTTATGCGTGACCTTGGCTCTATCCCGTCACCACACAACGCATTTTTGCTAAATCTCGGTCTTGAGACTCTTCCTCTGCGCATGGAGCGTCATTGCTACAATGCGCAAAAAGTTGCAGAATATCTAAAGGCTAATGATAAGATTTCGTGGGTTAGCTACTGCGGCTTAGAGGGAGATAAATACTATGACCTTGCACAAAAATATCTGCCAAATGGCTCTTGCGGAGTTATTTCATTTGGAGTAAAGGGCGGCAGAAATGCGGCAGTTAAATTTATGGACAGTTTAAAACTTGCGGCGATTGTTACTCATGTTGCAGATGCAAGAACCTCTGTCCTTCATCCTGCAAGTCATACTCATCGTCAGCTCAGCGATGAAGAACTTGTAGCAGCAGGCGTAACACCTGATCTTATCAGATTCTCTGTTGGCATAGAAAATGTTGATGATATTATTGAGGATATTGAACAAGCACTTAAAAATGTGTAAATGATTTTAAAAGACCTTAAGTTGCAAATTGCAACTTAAGGTCTTTTTACATACTATAAAAAGAAAGAGCGGAGTCCTTTATTCTGCTTTGCAAAGACTTTGCATACATATAAATTTTTGGCACATACTACCTATAATATTATCCACACAAGGAGTGACGGTGTATGACCAACGAGTTTGGCAGCGTTGATAAAAACCTTGAGGTAAACAGAGCAATAATAAACGAGCTTTTCAGTACATCCATAAACTTTGACTTTGTGCTGCGCGATTTTGAAATTACATTTGACGATGATACACACCCTGCTTTTCTCGTTTTTTTTGATGGGCTTGTAAACAAAACATTTATAAACCGTGACATACTGAAAGGTCTTGTTCAATACGGTGGTAAAAAACCACAGGACGAATGCCTAAACGATGCCATTTTTAAAAAACTGATTACCCTTGCCCCCTTATCTACCGATACCGACTTTGCGTCAATTTCCGACAAAATCACATTTGGCAACTGTCTGATTTTTGTTGACGGATGTAATTGTGCTTTTGCAGCCGATGTAAAGGGCTGGGGCACACGCGGGGTAAATCAACCTATCCGCGAGGCAAGTCTGTCAGGTCCGCAGGAAGCATTTAATGAAGTTATTATGAATAACCTCGCGCTTATTCGCAAAATCCTAAAAGATCCCAATCTAATTGCCGAAAACATTCCCGTCGGCACAAAAAGTCACACTCCCTGCGCACTTCTTTATATCAAAGGAATTACCAACGAAGAACTTGTATCAGAAATACGAAACCGCCTTAAGATGATAGATACCGAGTATATATTTTCATCAGGCGACATTGAAATGCTTATCGAAAACAAAACATTCTACCCCATAACCCACACCCTCAAGACCGAGCGCCCAGACCGCGCCGCTGCTATGCTGTCTGATGGCAAGGTAATTGTTATCGTTCAGGGCAGCCCGTTTGTTCTTGTGCTTCCAACAACCGCAACCGATCTCATTGAAGCATCAGAAGATAACTATGTAAGAGTCCCTGAAGCAAACTTTATGCGCCTTGTCAGGCTCTCGGGGATTGCCCTTTCCCTTCTTCTACCCGGATTATTTATTGCAATTATGCTGTATCACCACGAAATTTTGCCAACCGACCTTTTGCTTGCCATTGAGGCAAGTCGTGAGGTCGTGCCTTTTCCACTTGTGATTGAACTTATCTTAATGGAACTTGCCTTTGAACTTATTAAAGAAGCCTCCATCCGCGTACCAAGTCCTGTCGGGGCAACCCTTGGTATCATTGGTGGATTGATTCTCGGTCAAGCAGCAGTTGAAGCAAATATTGTTAGCCCTATCTCAATTATAATTGTGTCAATCGCAGGTCTTGGTACCTTTGCGACCCCATCAGTTGCCCTATCGCGTTCTATCTCTCTTATGCGATTTCTGTTTATAGCCTTTGCAAGCCTGGCAGGTCTTCTTGGCATAGTCTGCACCTACATTATCAGTGCATCCATTCTGTCAGTCTCGTCAACTTTTGGTGTACCTTTTTTGTCACCAATTACCCCAAGAAACGGAGATTCGTCGGCAGATTCTGTCCTTGTAAAGCCTATCTGGAAAAAGGAACGCCGCCCCAAAAATCTACAAACTCAAAACCCAATAAAACAACCTCACATAAGCAGGAAATGGACAAAATCATCTAAATTGCGAAAGGATTGATCCTATATGAATGAAAACCACAACATGGGAAAATGGGAACTAGGATGTCTTGTTTTTAACTCTCTTATATACAAGATTTTCACAAGATATCCTGAACGGTTTTCTGATATATCCGCATCCGCAGGTTGGCTTACATCTGCCTTTGCAGGGGCACTCTTTCTTATTTTTCTTGCAGTAGTATTAAAATTATATTCGCCCCTATCTAATGTTGGTCTATGCAATTTCCTCATATCACATAATAGAAACATACTTTCAAAGCTCGTCTCGTATCTTGCTATAGTTTACTTTTCATTTTCAATTTTCTATGCTACCATCTGCGTGTGTTCCGCCTTAAAGATTGTATCATATACTACCTCTCCACTTTGGTTTATAGCATTTTTTATTCTTGTTGCAGCAGCAACACCTCTCCTTTGCGGCCACAAGGCAGTCTTGCGAATACACTCACTGTCTGTGTTGGGCATAGGTATATCCGCAATTTCTATTGCTTTTTTCAGCTTTAAATACGCTGATATATATAACATCTATCCTCTTTTGGGTAGCGGAGTGGTAAATGTTTTTTTCAGAGGTCTTGAAACCTTGTTTTTATACTCGGATATTCTTATTATCTTCTTTTTGCCATGCAGTGATAATAAATCATCATTTTCAAAAACGGTCTTTATCTCCGCTCTCCTTGCAGTCGTTGTCAATATTGCAATTATACTCGCAATATCTCTCAACTCTCCATATGAACTTGCTCAAAGGATAAGCTTGCCAATTTACCCTCTTACAAAGACTTCCTCTTTTGGAAAGGTTCCTCTCAGACTTGATACCATGTACCTTGTCGCTTTAATTACATCGGCAGTTTTGTATATTTCCCTTGCCGCTGATGTTGTGCTAAAACAAATTAAAAATCTCTCTGCAAAACCCAAGAAGATCATTGCGTCTTCCCTTTGTATATTGCTCTGCCTTTCTCTGTGCGGGTGCTATGACCATAGCGAAATTGAGGAAAACGCCTATGTAATTGCTCTTGGCATTGACAAGGGCGAGTCAGAGCGCTTCATATATACATTTCAAATTTCAAACCCTTTGGAATCCGGTAGCACAGCGGGTGATATGAAAAATTCAGTTGAGGACGCCTCAAAAGACAACAAAAACAAAACCGTCGACAATATTACTGTCGAGGCAACAGACTATCGAATTGCTATAGATAAACTAAGGAGTATTTTGGGTAAAACCCCACGACTGTCACATATGAAGTTAATAGTCTTCTCTTTCGATGTTGCAAAAGAGGGGCTACTAGAGCATAGCGAACTTTTGCTACACGAGAGAGAGGTTCGGCCTGGCTCTGATTTATGCCTTGTTCCATCTGCTTTCGACTATCTTACTTCAGTCAAACCTACACTGGAAGAAAGCACCGTGCGTTATTATGAGCTGTTCTTTCAAGACAGAAGCATCCCATATGCGCCACTTACCGAGCTTCGTGATTTTGTCGGGAAAAGCCTTGACCCATCATATGATGCGGTAATTCCTATTATAGATAATGGTGCTATCTCTGGTATGGGAATCTTCTCAGACGGGTTCTTAAAATCAGCTCTTGGCCCGGACGAAGCCATAATCTATAAAATGCTCTGCGGAGATTTAAAAGAAGTGTCGGTCAGGTCAAAAGATACTAGCTTTTTGGTTTCAAACAGAAGAAAACCTAAAATATCGGCAGATTTTTCAGGAGATTTTCCAATAATAGACATAAAAGTTTATATAAAATCTCATGATAACACTATATTTCCTCCTCACCTTGTCAGCACCCTCACTCAACAGACATATGATTTTTTGCACAAAACTTACCTCCTGGGTTGTGATGTTCTTGGCATAGGCAGATATTTAAAACAGAATTTCAACACCTGTAGCGAGTGGGAATCGATAAACCCCGACTCTTTTCTTCAAAAATGTAATTTCCGCGTCAATATATTACCATAGTTTTTCATATTTATTTTTATTCCACAAAATATTTGAAAAACATTGACTTTTTTTTACAATAATGGTATAATTACGGAAAATTAGTAGTTTTTTAAAAGAAAGGTGTGTTTACCATGGCTATGAAATCCACAGGAATTGTAAGAAAAGTTGATGAACTTGGCAGAATAGTGTTGCCGAAGGAATTGAGAGGAACTCTTAAGATTGACCATAGGGATCCACTTGAGATATATGTGGAAGAGGACAGCATTATTTTAAGAAAGTATGAGCCTGCTTGTATTTTCTGCGGTAACGCCGCAGGGGTTGGCACATACATGGACAAAAAAATATGCGATGAATGTCTCGCTAAAATTAAAGAAATGTAATTATATAAGGGGATTTTAAAAGTTTAAAACTTTTAAAATCCCCTTTATATTTCACTTTGCAAAGCACGGATGCTCGCAGTCTCCATCGCTATCTACTTTTGGGATTAAAAATCAAGGCTATTATAAACCCAAATACAATTGCCGCCGAAATTCCTCCTGCCGCCGCCTTTATACCACCAAGTAAAGCTCCCATTAACCCCTTTTGCTTAACTCCCTCTATGGCACCCTTTGCAAGAACATTTCCAAATCCAACAATCGGTACCGTCGCCCCTGCACCTGCAAATTCGACGAGTTTATCATATATACCAACTCCACCAAGGATAACGCCTATAACTACAAACGAGACTAGAATTCTGCCCGGAGTCAGGCGTGTCTTGTCAATTAAAATCTGCGCGATTGCGCATATCAACCCACCAACCCAGAACGCATTTATATAATCCACCATATTCTATATCCTCCTAAATGCTACCGCATGTGCAATTCCGGGTACAGACTCTCCTTGAAGCGATGAAGTCTGGCTAAGCAAAGCACCCGTGCCGACAGCAAGCAAACTATTTATTTTTTTTGTTTCCATCTCCTTTAGAAGATGTCCACAAAGAACCGAGCCTATACATCCACATCCACTACCCCCTGCGTGAACATCCTGCATTTCTGTATTATATATCATACATCCGCAGTCCTTGTAATTTTGCGAAATATCTATACCATCCACCCTCAGAAGTTCGACAAGTATTTCTGAGCCTATTGTCCCAAGATCACCTGTTACAATTAAATCATAATCAGATGGTTTAAGACCTGTCTCTTCAAAATGTGCCTTTATCGTATCATATGCGGCGGGCGCCATGGCTCCACCCATATTATTGGCATCTTTTATTCCCTTGTCTACGATTTTTCCCGTTGTGATATGCGTTACATTTATTTTAGCATCAGCGGTAGCTCGTCTTAAAACAGTAGCCCCCGCACCTGTCACCGTCCATTGTGCGCTTGGCGTTCTCTGACCTCCATATTCAAGAGGGTTTCTGTACTGACGCTCTGCCGTACAAAAGTGGCTCGAGGTTACTGCCTCCGCTATCTCAACATAGCCGCCATCTATAAGCATTGACGCAAGACTTATCCCTTCAACCATTGTAGAACATGCCCCATATATACCAATAAATGGAATTTCAAGTTCTCTTAATCCAAACCCCGCACTTATGCATTGGTTAAGCAAATCACCAGAGAAAATTCTGTCAATGTCTCTAAGTTCCACGCCAGCCTTTGTTGCCGCAAGTTTTGCAGTCTCTCTCTGCATCTTACTCTCGGTTTTCTCCCAGGTTTTTTCGTTCCATTCATTATCTGGTAAAACTATATCAAAACAATGCGCAAGTGGACCCTGCCCCTCTTTCTCACCAACGATCGCTGCATATGACACAACCTCGACATTTTCTATCTCTGCCGTCTGTCTGCCGACTTTCTTAAGCTTACTCATATTCCACCTCCGAAAAACATAGCAACCAAATAGTATATTACCCCAACAACTGCCGATGCGGTTATGCCATAAACCAATACAGGTCCTGCAATAACAAACATTTTTGCTGCAAGTCCAAGGATAAGCCCCTCCTTTTTAAACTCCATAGCAGGCGAGACAACAGCGTTTGCAAAGCCGGTTATAGGCACTAAAGTCCCTGCCCCTGCCCACTTTGCAATTTTGCCATATACATCTATGCCCGTCAGAAATATACCAACAAAAATCATTGTTATGCTAACGGCAGTCCTCGCGTCATCCTCGTTCAGACCTAAATAATTTGTGTATGCATCAAATACTCCCTGCCCTATTGTGCAGATAATTCCACCTACAACAAATGCTAAAAGAGTGTTTCTTACAATCTTGCTGTTTGGTGATTTCTGCTCAAGATATTCCCTATATTGCTGATTAGTAAACTCCATAATACCTCCAAAGCTTTAATGTCATTGTAAGTAGTATTATCCACGATATTAAAATTATTCCTCTTCAATTTTTCTGCGCATTTTAAGTAATATTTTCTTCTCAAGTCTCGATACTTGAACCTGTGAAATACCCAAAAACTCAGCAACCTGCGCTTGAGTGTTGCGGTCATAATACCGCAAAGTTACAATCGTCCTTTCCCTCTCGTCAAGCTCTCCCATTATTTGCCTTATAAGCACTCGGCTAAGCATATCGCCCACCTCATCATCAGGACTCTCTATTTTTTCGATTAAGGACCTTCCTTCGCCATCCTTCTCTTCTGTTGTCATATAGATTGACTGTGGCTTTAACTGCGAATCAAGTGCCATCGCAAGTTCTGCAGATGAAATACCCATTTCTTCTGCTATCTGCATAACGGTAGGTTCGCATCCTGTCTCTTTAATTCTTTTTTCTTTTATCTGCGCCGCTTGATACGCGATATCCTTTAGCCCACGACTTACTTTTATCAATCCGTCATCTCTTATAAACCTTTTTATCTCTCCAATAATCATCGGCACTGCGTAGGTAGAAAACTGCACGCCAAAAGAACTGTCAAATCGTTTTGCAGCCCTGATTAACCCAACACACCCTATCTGAAAAAGGTCGTCTGTCTCATAACCACGACCTAAGAACCTCCTCACAACACAATTGACAAGCCCCATATTCTTGATAATTAGGTCATCTTTTGCCCCTAAATCACCCTCTCTAGCTTTCTTAAGGAGCTCTGCATTCTCTGTCGCAAAGTCTCTAATCATCAAAAACTGCTCCTACTTTTTTTGTCATAATTACAATCGTCCCCTCGTCGACTGTCGAGTCAACCTGAAGTGTATCCATAAAACTCTGCATTACTGTAAACCCCATTCCGCTTCTCTCCTCATCATTACTGCCTGAATATAGTGGCTGCATAGCAAGGTTGACATCCTCAATTCCTTTCCCTCTGTCCTTTATAGTGACCTCAAAAATTCTACCTATTATTCTGCATCTCATTTCTACTATTCCTCGCGCGTCTGCGTAACCGTGAACAATAGCATTTGTCACAGCCTCAGATACCGCTGTTTTTATGTCGGCAAGTTCTTCTATTGTTATATCAAGCTGTGTAGCAAATGCGCCGGCTGTTGCTCTTGCAAATGCTTCGTTGCAACTCTTGCTCGGAAACTCAACTCTTATGTAGTTATCCATACTACTAACCTCCTTATTCAAAATCCATTATTTTTTTTAATCCTGACACTTCTATAACCCTGTCAACCTGTGGCTGCGTACGAATTATCAACATTCTGCCGCCTCTGGCTTTTATCAGTTTGTATCTGCCAATCAGCATTCCGATGCCTGAACTGTCCATAAATGTCACCTTATCAAAATCCATAACAAGATTGTTGATTCCCATAAGGCTTATGTCGTTGTCAATTTTCTCTCTTATCCCTGCGGCACAACTCTGATCAAGCTCTCCATCGAGTTTAACTACCATTGTAGACCCAAGATACTCAAGTCTGATTTTCATTTCTTTCATCCTTTCTGCCTCATTTGAGCGTACTATATTTTCATCTTATCATATTTCCCGTATTTCCCACTTTCTTTCGTGCGACAAATAAATACAAAAAAA
>JAZLDW010000036.1:0-24889 GCA_045614945.1 Clostridia bacterium
GTTGACTTTGAATAATTGTTTGTTTATATAAGGAGAAGTACAATGATAAAATTTGTTTGTTATCCCAAATGTACAACTTGTCAGAAGGCGAAGAAATGGCTTGATGATAATAAAATTGAATACAAACTTCGTGATATCAAAGGGGATAATCCGAGTATAAAAGAGTTAACCACTTGGCACAAAACAAGCGGACTTCCTGTTAAGAAATTCTTTAACACATCTGGGCTGTTATATAAGTCAATGGGACTGAAGGACAAGCTTCCTGCTATGTCTGAAGAAGATCAACTAAAACTCCTCGCAACAGACGGCATGCTCGTAAAACGCCCACTTGTTATAGGCAATGACTTTGTTTTGGTTGGGTTCAAAGAAAGTGAGTGGAACAAAATTATATAATATTTAGGTATAATTTCTCACTGCAGTATATCGCAAATCTTTTGAGATATTCGCATGCAAAACGAACGAAATTTTTGAACTTTTTTGTTTAAAACCACACGATGGAATTTCTTTGAAAATTGGCATTTAACCACGCTTGTCCACGTTGAAATTTCAATAGTTCACGCATTTTTTATATCAATGCGGCATTGAAGGCGGCATTTTGAATTTCGTTTGCAGATTTTAAAACTCCCGAAAGCTTGACAGTATAAGGGAAAACTGATATAATCAAGTTGATGAGAAGTATACCGAAGCTCGCCACGGCAAAGGCCTTGAGGGACTACTCAAGAGATATTTTAAATAAAAACTAATAGGGCGGCATACTGCCGCCCCAGAACTATAAAAAAGAGGTGGATTTATGCTTGATTCAAAAGTAGCAAAATTACTTAATGAGCAAATTACAAAAGAACTATACTCTGCGTACCTGTATCTTGATTTTTCAATTTTTTATGAGGCCGAGGGCCTTGATGGTTTTGCCAACTGGTATATGATACAGGCTCAGGAAGAGCGCGACCACGCAATGCTTTTCTTAAAATATCTGCAAATGGGCGGCGAAAAGGTTGAGCTTGGCGCAATTGATAAGCCTGACAAAAAACTAACTACTCTTATTGACCCGCTAAAGGCAGGACTTGAGCATGAGCAATATGTAACAAGCCTTATAAATGATATATATGCAGCAGCATACGATGTAAAAGACTTCCGGACTATGCAGTTCCTTGATTGGTTTGTCAAGGAGCAGCTTGAAGAAGAAAAGAATGCTGATGATATGATTAAAAAGATGGAACTTTTCGGCGGCGACTCAAAAGGGCTATATTCCCTCGATGCAGAATACGCTGCAAGAATTTATTCTGCGCCTTCTTTGGTGCTTTAAAGTAAAAAAAAAGTCCGCCTGTGGCGGTCTTTTTTTTACTTTAAGAATATTTCTATTACCGGAACAATTGTGTTTGGCTTTATTGCAGGCAAAGTCAATACAATATTTCCTTCTTCTGATTCATTCTTTGTATAAGCATATGCTTTGTGTGCAAACTCATTCTCTGTGTAGAGTATCTCGCTGCCATCATGGAGGAATTGCATATAATCCACCTTACCGGCAATATTTTCTATTTTGAGATATTTGTACGGATATTCAAAAAGGTGAACATATAGGCGTTTGCCATCCTCACTCTGGGTAAGTCTGCAGCCCTCAGGAGTTATAAATTCGGGCTCTGCCATTGTACATCCATAGATAGAGCGCGAATTATACTTCATCCATTCCTTGAATGCCCCGAGCGCCTCTACCGCTCTGTAATCAAACGCACCTCTTGATGTTGGGCCAACATTCATAAGCAGGTTTCCGCCAAGCGACACTGTTCTTACAAGCATATGTATAAGCATCTCGGGTGATTTCCATGTCATTTCATCTCTATGGTATCCCCAAGAGCCCGAGAATGTCTGACAGATTTCCCATACAACCTTTTCGCCTGTCTCATGATGAGTTATCCACTTGGTTGGCTGATACTGTTCAGGTGTCCACAAATCCTGCTCCATATCTGCTCGGTTATCTATGATAATTCCAGGGCGGATCTTTCTGGCTGTTTCGATAAGCTTTTCAGATTCCCAATCATCCTTACCCTTACCTAAAGGGAATCTTTTTGTTCCGATTTTAGGATACGAGAAGTCAAACCATAGAATATCTATATCGCCATAGTTTGTAAGAAGTTCAGTCACCTGATTGCGCATATATTCAGCATAGCGTTTCATATCTCTGCCTTCGTTCTGCGCTTCTGCATCTTCGTCATTCTGGCGCGGATGGTTACCATCAATTATAAAATCAGGATGGTTCCAATCAAGAAGCGAATAATAAAAACCAATTCTTATACCCTCTGCACGAAAAGCATCAACAAACTCTCTTACAAGGTCACGGCCAAAAGAGGTGTTAGTGATTTTATAATCAGTATACTTACTGTCAAAGAGACAAAAACCCTCATGATGCTTTGTGGTAAGTACAACATACTTCATTCCGGCTTCTTTTGCGTGTCTTGCCCACTCTTTTGCATCGAAAAGGTCAGGATTAAAGTACTTAAAGTACTTGTCATACTTCTCCTCCTCCATGTACTCGAGCATTTTTATCCACTCGTGACGGGCAGGCATAGAATAAAGGCCAAAGTGCACAAACATACCAAACCTGTCCTTAACAAACCAGCTTGTGTCACCGGGAGTCTTTCTGGTAACATAACTTGACATAAAAAATCCTCTCTTTCTGTTGACATTTTTTACTTTTTTGTTATTATATAAGTATATAACTTTTGGTTAAATTATATATTTTATGCGGATTTTTATCAATGTAGATTTTATTATAAAATATGGAGATTTTATTATGGATATAGGAAATTACGAACTCGAAGTCATACGCGAATCATATGTACTCCTTGACAATTTGTGGCGTCATAGCAATGTATGCGACCCCTTTACCCGCCTTTATTATGTAAAAAACGGAAAGGCCTTTTTAAAATATGGTAACCGTATTATAGAAATGCATGAAGGCAATGTATATATGGTGCCTGCAGGTCTTAACTTTGAATATTGGTGCGATGCGGGTAATACTTTAGAAAAGTTATATTTTCACATTTCCATCATGACCTTTGAAAATTACGACCTCTTATCAATGGTAAAGGATATTTATGAGCTTCCGCTTAAAAAAATCGGTTGCAGAGAAATCTTTGATATATATCACAACGACGATTATGTCAGTATGCTTAAAATAAAGACGATGCTATATATGACTGTGGCAGCTTTTTTTGCTGAATATAATCTTCCCGCGATGCCATACAACATATATTCAGAGCTTGTTAAAAACACAATGAAGTATATCAGAAAAAAACCAACTATAAATCAAAGTACAGAAGAAATTGCCAGAGAAATGTTTGTATCACCGAGCAAACTTCGCAACTCATTTAAGGCAGAGACAGGCATAACACTTGGCACATATATTGACGATATGGTTTTTTATCGTGCAAAGCGCTTTCTTGGCAGCAAAAAATTATCGATTGCCGAGATCAGTTCAAGACTTGGTTTTTGCGATCAATTCTACTTTTCAAGACGCTTTAAGGAAAAGTATGGCAAGACTCCATCTGAATATCGCAGAGAATTACACATATAATTATCAGCGAAGTCGCCGATGCATTTAAATCAAATCAATGACAAAAGCCGTGGCAATGCACGGCTTTTAATTATCAGTTATATCCTTTTGGATTTTGTCTTTGCCAGTTCCATGTGTCTGCGCACATTTCTTCAAGCCCACGCGTCGCCACAAAACCAAGTTCTCTCTCGGCTTTTGTAGGGTCAGCATAACAGATGGCTATATCTCCCGGTCTTCTGTCACAAATTTTGTATGGTATCTCTCTGCCGCAAGCTTTTTCAAAAGCTGCACGCATCTCAAGAACGCTATAGCCCTTGCCTGTACCTAAATTGTATATCACAACACCCGGATTTTCTTCAAGTTTTTCAAGTGCCTTGAGGTGTCCTGCCGCCAAATCCTCAACATGAATATAGTCACGCACACCAGTACCGTCAGGGGTATCATAATCATTACCAAAAACCCTGAGATAATCAAGCTTACCGATTGCAACTTGAGAGATGTATGGCATCAGATTATTAGGAATATCCTTTGGATCTTCTCCTATGCGGCCGCTCTTGTGTGCACCTACAGGATTAAAGTAGCGAAGCAACGCAATATCCCACTCGTTATCCGACACATAAAGGTCCTGAAGGATTTCTTCTATCATAAGTTTTGTCCATCCATACGGATTAGTGCACGAGAGCGGAAAATCCTCTCTTATCGGCACAGTCTTTGGCACACCGTACACCGTCGCAGAAGAACTGAAAACTATCTTCTTTACATTGTTTTTTGACATAGCCTTGCACAAACTAATTGTGCTACCTATGTTATTTTCATAATACATCAACGACTTTGACACAGATTCTCCAACAGCTTTAAGCCCTGCAAAGTGAATAACAGAGTCTATTTTATGCTCGGCAAATATTTTGTCAAGAACTTCCTCATCGCGAAGATCCGCCTCATAAAACGCAACAGGTCTTCCGCCAAGTTCTTCAACTCTTACAACCGCCTCTTTTGAACTGTTGCATAAGTTATCTATTATAACAACCTCATACCCTGCTCTAATAAGCTGAACCGCAGTATGGCTACCTATATATCCTGCTCCGCCTGTCACTAAAACTTTCATTAGGTTTCCTCCCATCACATTGTCGTTATATTTGTTTTCAGTATATCACAGACATATGCAAAAATCAAGTCTCACAATAAAAAATCAGCATCCCAGAAGGGGTGCTGATTTTTTACTCTTCTCGCTCTTTCTTCATTTTGAACATTATTTTGAGAATTCCTCTCAACATTTTTGGAGCCTTAACCACAACAACCTGCATATAGCTTCTCCCTTCTGCCCGATAATCTATCGTTCCTCTGCCATCGGGCATGGCAGACATCCCTACCTTCTTCTGATAAAACATATTCCTGCAAGAACAAGAGCTATTCCAAGCAGGGTTATCAGGATATAATAAGGAATTATGTATGCCAGAAGTATCCCTGCCCCCAGAGTAATCAGCATTGGGCCAATCGGCAACCGACACCCATTTCGACAACCGCAGCTTTTCTTCATCCACATAGTTCTCACCTCCGCAGGGCATCAATCTTTTCTGTCTGCTATCAGTATACGCTTCTTCTCCGCTTTGGTTACAATAAAAAGATGCAGAAAACTCTGCATCTTTTTATTGTCTCAACACTATCTTTCTTATTATATCCACAGGGAATATAGTAAGCGCAAGAAGACCTACTACTATCCACTCTCCAGCATTAAGTCCTGCTGTGCGAAGAATACTTCCACCAAGGTATGTCATCAGAATTTGCACAAGAGCTATCCCTGTCATTACCATAATAAATTGTTTATTAAGCGACAAGTTTTCAAACAAATCAATTCCATCGCAACGGGTGTTAAAGGCGTTAAACATGCTTATAAATATAAAGAATGTAAAATACCCCGTGTAGAAATATATATCTCCCGTCGCCTGCCTGAATGCCCCCTTAATAACAGGCGATATAAAAAACAATAAACTCAGGGCGCATATATAAAGTCCATTTGTAATTATTCCACCCCACATTTTGTTATCTATTATATCCTCGTCTCTGCGCCTTGGTTTTTCTTTCATATATTTCTTAAGCGCAGGCTCTCCGCCAAACGCAATCGCCGCAAGACTGTCCATTATCAAATTTGTCCATATCATTTGCGAGATATCCAGCGGCTTTTCTATACCAACAATTGGCCCCAACATAGAGACGGTAACCGCCGCCACATTTATAGTCAACTGAAACTGTATAAACTTCTTTATACTTTTGTATATGGTCCTTCCGTAGAGCACAGCATTTCTGATTGAGCGAAAATTATCATCAAGTATTACCACATCCGAAGCCGCCGCTGCTGCCTCGCTTCCACCACCCATCGCAAACCCAACATCCGCAAGTTTAAGTGCAGGGGCATCATTTACCCCATCTCCTGTCATTCCAACTACAAGATTTTCTTCCTGGGCAATTCTTACAAGACGGCTCTTGTCGTTGGGCAAGGCACGGGCAACAATTCTCAGCCTCGGAAGAACCTCCTTCACCTCGTTATCACTCATATTTGCAAGATCGTCTGATGTCAGCACCATATCTCCATCTCTTACAAGCCCCACCTCACGCCCTATTGTCTCTGCCGTGTCCCGTCTGTCGCCTGTTATCATAACAACCTGAATCCCTGCCCCCTGCACCTCTTTTATCGCAGATGCAGCCTCAGGCCTTATTTCATCTCTTATTGCTGCAACCCCAACAAGCATCATTTGCTCGGGCAGTTTTTCCCCGTCTGGCATTCCATCTGCGACAGCAAAGGCAATTAGACGCATTGCTCTGTGGGCATAGTTTTTTATTTTATTTTCAACAAGCTCTCTGCTTATCTCTTGCTTTTCTGTTCCAACATACCCAAATATACACCTTGGCAATATTTTCTCTGGGGCACCCTTTATCAAGGTCATCCGCTTACCCACATCTACCACAGACATAGAGAATTTCTTGTCCGAGGAAAAAGGAACAGTTTTAAGTATCGTTATATCGCTTAATCCCGCTCCCCTTTCTCCCACAAATTCAAGCAGAGCCTTTTCCGTAGTGTTACCACCTACTATTTTCCCTCCCGAATATCTTGCAGAGGAATTTGCCTTTATCGACATATCCATCAGTTTCTTCATTTCTTCTTTAAAATCATCAAATCCTTCCACCTCACCACCGAGGCAATTTATAAATTTAATCACCTTAAGTCTTCCCTTGCTTATGGTTCCTGTCTTGTCAGTAAAGAGAATGTTTATCCCTCCTGCTGTTTCTATTCCAATTAACCGCCTTATCAAAACATTGGATTTGAGCATTTTTTTCATGTTAAGAGAGCATACAATGGCGATCATAAGCGGTAGTCCGTCAGGCACCGCTACAACAATTACAATTACACCTATTATTGCCGAACTTACTATATCCGACACCACCTGTGCAGTATCTGCAAAGTATCCAGAAATTAAGACAGGATCAAAATTGTGTGCAAAAAACGCATCGTTCATAAAGCAAATAATCACAATAAGTATAGCGCTTATAGAACCAAATCTACTTATACTTCTTGCAAGTCGCCCGAGCTTTGTAGTAAGCGGACTCTCTCTGCCGTCACTTTGAGCCTCGCTTGCCAATCTTCCATATACACTTTTGTCTCCAACAACTTCTGCAACCATCATTGCCTCTCCGGAGCGCACAAAACTACCCCGAAACAAAGTATGTTTGTTCCAGAAATTTTTGTAGTCTGATTTTGTAGCACAATTATCATTTGCGGTCTTTTCAACCTCGCGTGTCTCTCCGCTAAGAGGCGATTGGTCAACCATTATCTTACCATCAAGCACTATGCCGTCAACCGGAATTATATCACCTGCCTGAAGCAGAATAACATCACCCTTTACAATCTCGGATATCACAATTCTAGACAGTCTATCATCTCTTAAAACTTTGCATTTTATCTGTCCGGCTTCTTCCTGCAACTTCTGATATGTATTTTCGTTGCTATATTCTGACAGAGCAGACACAAATGTAGAAATTATTACCGAAAGAAAAATCCCTGCACATTCCCTCCAGTCCACCTTGCCAAAAAAAGTGAATACTATATTTATTCCAAGCGCAATAAGCAGCACCAATATAATCGGGTCGTTGTACTTGTCGCAATATGTTTTTAAAAAACTCCGTCTCCCCTTTGGCGTCAATATGTTTTTCCCATTTTCTATGGCAGATTGCCTCGCTTGTTCTGATGTCAACCCTTTTATATTCTTCATTTGCATACCCCTCCTCTTATCTTAAATATATGCGGACAAGATTTTTAGTATTACAAGAGTTCGTTCGAAAATACATCCCTTGAGGGTAAACTTTTTGTTGGATTACATCAAATAATTTTACAAACAAAAAAGCGATGCAAGACGCATCGCTTCTGTTTGTAAATGAAATTTACTATTTCTCTTCCAATCCGTAACGCTTTCTGAACTTATCAACTCTACCACCGGCATCAACAAGCTTCTGCTTACCTGTGTAGAAAGGATGACAAGCTGAACAGATTTCTATACGAATATCTTCCTTTGTAGAACCTGTCTCAATTACATTGCCACAAGCGCACTTAATAGTTGTTTCCTTGTAATCAGGATGAATTCCTTCTCTCATCGTGTTTCACCTCTTTAATATATAAACTCAATCTTTAACAAAATGTATAGCTTGGATAACAAGCACAAACAAGTATAACACAAATTTTAATAAAATGCAAGCGTTTTTTTAAATTCCTTCAAAAATTAATCACCAAGGCACAATTTTATAGATCTTGCAGTTTGTACCCAATAGCTATCCTGTTCAACCGCCTTGTTCTTTCCAATTACATTTTCCAGGGAATCATAGCTAAGTTCCGAGCCGTTAAGAGTAACCATGTTACCGAACTTTCCTTGCATGATAAGTTCAACCGCGTAAGAACCATAGCGTGTTGACAAAATTCTGTCATTCGCAGTAGGGCTGCCACCTCTTTGAACATGTCCGAGAATGGTCGCCCTTGCCTCAAGACCGACAAGGTCTTCAAGCTGCTCTGCAACAACATTTCCTACTCCGCCAAGACGAATTGGGTCAGGGCTATTTTCAACAATTTTTGATACAACAACATCACCGTCTATTGGCTTTGCCCCCTCTGACACAACAACAAGAGCAAATTTCTTTCCTCTCCTTATGTTTGCCTTTATTGCATCTGCAACCTTGTTAATGTCATAAGGAATTTCAGGGATAAGAACAGCATCACAACCACCGGCTATACCTGATGCTATTCCTATAAACCCTGCATATCTGCCCATAACTTCTACAACAATAATTCTGCTGTGAGATTCTGCTGTTGTTCTGAGCTTATCTATTGCATCGGTTGCCGATGCAACAGCAGTATCAAATCCAAATGTTGTGTCTGTAGATGCAAGGTCGTTATCTATTGTCTTTGGCACACCTATAACTTTTACGCCCTTCCTTGCAAAGTCACGACCACTTGTAAGCGTACCATCTCCACCGACAACGATGAGGGCATCAATGCCTGCATCCTTAAGATTTTTTACACCTATATCAGATACATCGCCTCTTTGCTCGTTCCCGTTTTCGTCGATGTAACTATAATCAAAAAGATTATCCTTGTTTGAACTATAAAGGATAGTGCCTCCTTTTAATATGCTACCCGATACATCATTAAGAGTCAGTTTGACAAATTCATCTCCGCCAAGATATAATCCTCTGTAACCATGCCTTATACCAATTACTTCAAGTCCATATTTTAAAACAGCAGTCTTTGTCACTGCGCGTATTACCGCGTTAAGTCCGGGACAATCTCCTCCGCCTGTCATAATTCCTATTCTTTTAATCTCGCTCACCTTTTTACCTCCAGAATTATATTAAATTACTTAAGAAATTAAGTATTGTACGCGATTTATATATTAAAAACATGCCGTCATATTGAAAACATACTCAATATTCTACATCATTTACAGTTATATTGCAAGTGTTTTATTCATATTTTAACAAAGCCAATTTACCTTATGCTATTTTATGAAATAAACCTCATTCGATTACAAACTGATATGCAAATATCCAACGCTTATTATTTTTTGTCATATGTTTAAAAATTATTTACAAACACTTGCTTTTTTGTAATAAATAATATATAATTGTATCGAAATTATTAAATTGGCACTGTGCCGACAATCATTTTGAAAGGAAGTATATACATATGGAAAAAGAACAAGTTATATCTAAAATGACCGAAGCCGGTCTTGTTGCAGTTGTTCGCGCATCAAACGCAGAAGAAGCAATAAAAATAAGCGACGCATGTTTAGAAGGTGGATGCCCCTCTATCGAGCTTACCTTTACCGTTCCGGGTGCACATAAGGTAATTGAGGCTTTGGCCTCAAAATATAACAAGGGCGAGATGCTCCTCGGTGCAGGCACAGTTCTTGACAGCGAAACTGCAAGAACCGCTATTCTTGCCGGCGCAAACTACATTGTAAGCCCTGGTTTCAACCTTGAAACCGCAAAACTCTGTAACCGCTACCGCGTACCTTATATGCCCGGTTGTATGACAATTACAGAGGTTCTTACTGCTATGGAAGCCGGCGCTGATATTATTAAGATATTCCCGGCTGACCTTTTTGGCCCCACTATCATCAAGGATATCAAGGGTCCTCTCCCTCACGCAAAGCTCATGCCGACAGGCGGCGTTGATGTTGACAATGTTGACCAGTGGATTAAGGCGGGTGCTGTTGCAGTAGGTGCAGGCTCTTCTCTCACTAAGGGCGCTAAGACCGGTGACTATGCTGCAATCACCGAAACTGCAAAACAGTTTATTGCAAAAATCAACGAAGCTCGTGCAGCACTTAAGAAATAAGAAAAATACATTTAAAAAGCCTGAAACGGGAATTCCGTCTCAGGCTTTTTTTATTTTGATTTGATTTTCAAAAGTCTTACGATTATAGGCGCAAGCACCATGTTTGTGCCAAGCTCAATAATAAAATTGATGCCTACAAGGCCAACAATCATAAATACACCAACATTTGCGCCCATCCCTGCAGCTGCTGCCCATGACGCAACCGCTTCCATAAAGAAAATCTTGCAACCTATCAAAAATACCCCTGTGTTCACAACAGGACAAATCACTGCAGCCACGCCAACCGCCACATAACGATTGTACTTTTCAATCAACCTGTATACATATCCCGTTATAAATCCTGCAGCGACACCCTTTATAAGCACTGTTGTGATTGTACCTGCGATATTTACCGCCATAAACGGTGCTGCATCTCCTGTCAAAAGAACAATTACACCAAAAACCAGTCCCAGCCACGCACCCATTCCCACTCCGCAGGTTGCCGCTCCAATTACAATCGGCACCAATGTAAGAGTTATACTAAAAGTGCTGAATCTTAAATTCATACTGACAAACTGCAAAATGATTACAATCGCTGTCAATACCGCCCCCAAAACCAAAGTCGTGGTTGACATTTTGTTTGTGTTTTTCATAAATTCCCCCTGACTGTCACTCATCCTAGATGATGCAACGTCTAAATTTATATTTATTTGTTTTTCTTACTATATAGAGTGTTTTTGTTGTATATAAGCAATAGCCCCTTAAGAAGTAAATCATCATCTATTTTTATTTCGTGTTTGCAATACGGAATAATCGACTTTGAAAGTCCTCCTGTCGCCACAAGTGTTGTCTTTTTTCCAATCTCATCTTCTATTCTATCAATCATTCCATCAAGCATAGACGCATTACCGTATATTATGCCCGAGCTCATACAATCCTTGGTGTTTCTCCCAAGAACTCTCTCTGGTGCATCAAGACTAATCTGTGGCAATTGAGCGGTTCCGCCGGTAAGGGCCTTGAGTGAAAGTTCAACGCCGGGTATAATCGATACCCCCGAAAAGTTCGCATTTTCATCTACCATGATAAGCTTAGTTGCAGTACCCATATCCATTACGAGAACCGGAGGCGTATATATGTTATAAGCAGCAACACAAGCGCAAATCAAATCCGCGCCAACCTCAGTCGGGTTGTCCGCAAGAAGATTTATACCAGTTTTAATTCCGGGCCCAACCACCAGGGCATCAACGCCGTACACCATCTTTATAGCATTTTTCACTGTCGCCGTAAGAGGCGGCACAACAGATGAAATAATCGCACCGCCGACCTCTCGTCTGTCAACTTCATAAAGCGCAAGTATGCTCTTTATCTTGGTTGCATACTCTGTGTCGGTTTTTCGTGGATTGGTAGAAATTCTTGATGTAAATGTAAGCTTATCATTAACAAATCCACCAAAAACAATGTTTGTGTTTCCTATGTCAATAGTTAAAATCATTTCTCATACCCTCTTTGCCCAAAGTATACCAAAAAACACAGTGTCAGTCAATATTAAAAATGCATAAAATATATTATACAGCATCTGTATCTAATTGACTTTTGTTCTATTTGGGTTTATAATCTTTTTGTTTTAATATATAAATCTCAGGAGGATTCTACTATGGTCCCAAAGTATAAGCGTTTAAAAGCCGCGTGTTATGTTTCAAACATCAACGGTGCAATTGTATGCAATCTGTCCCCCCTGATGTTTTTGACATTTCGCAACATGTACGATATCACATACTCTATGCTTGGCCTTTTGGTTACTATAAACTTTTGTACACAGCTTGGGGTTGATTTAATCTTTTCGTTTTTTTCGCACAAATTTAATGTTCCAAAAACAGCAAAGGCAATGCCAATAATCTGTATGTCCGGATTTTTAATATTTTCGCTATATCCATTTGCGTTTCCAAACTCTGTATACACAGGGCTCGTTATCGGAACATTTCTTTTCTCGATTGCAGGTGGTCTGTGCGAGGTTCTTATCAGTTCTATGATTGCAGCAATTTCCACGACAGACCCTGATAGAGAAATGGCAAAGCTACACTCTCTGTACGCGTGGGGTGTTGTTCTTTCAATCACCTTTAGTTCTGTCTTTTTATACATATTTGGTACACACAACTGGCAATGGCTTGTGCTTATTCTGACAATCGTTCCGCTTACATGCGCAATTTTATATCAGGGGGCTAACTTTCCGGATATAGTAACCCCCAAAAAAATGTCAGTAGCATTTGATTATCTTAAAAAACGCGGAGTGTGGCTCTGCGTACTTGCAATTTTCCTTGGCGGTGCGTCAGAACTTATTATGGCACAATGGAGCTCTACCTATCTTGAAAAAGCTCTTGGTATTCCAAAGGTATGGGGCGATATTTTTGGTGTTGCTCTGTTCGGACTGACTCTTGGTATAGGTCGTACTCTTTATGCAAAATTAGGCAAAAACATTAGTCGGGCCCTTATATGGGGGGCCGTTGGGGCAACCGTTTGCTATTTATTTGCGGCACTTTCTCTAAACCCTGTAGTGGGCCTTGTAAGTTGCGCTTTAACTGGGTTTTGTGTTTCAATGATGTGGCCCGGAAGCCTTATAGTATCTTCCGACAGATACCCTCACGGCGGCATTCTGATATACGCACTTATGGCGGCAGGCGGAGACCTTGGTGCTTCTGTCGGCCCACAGTTTGTTGGTGTTATTACTGATTTGTTTATATCAGACATTAACTTGCTAAATCTGGCACAAAGAATAAATATTACACCCGAAAACCTTGGCATGCGAATAGGATTGCTGACGGGAATGTTGTTTCCTTTTGCCGGGTTGTCTGTGTATCTTGTAATAAAAAAATTAAGAAAAGAATAAAAAAGGGGAGCAAAGCTCCCCTTTTTTATACTGATTTTTCCGGTATAACTCCGCAGCTGTACAAAAATACAAGCTTTTTTAAATCCTCTACATCCTCAATAAGTTTTTTTCCTGTGTCAGTATCACGCACCAGAGTACGAGTTACCTTTTTTTCAACGACATGTTTTTGAGACATCATCTCAATATTATTCTCTATAATGTGATCAACGCTTTCAAAAGGCTCGTGCGCTGTAAGTGTCAATCCATACGAATTGTATGTAAGCGTATATCCGGCAATCCCCGTCTGCGCCCTGTATGACTTTGACATACCACCGTCAATTATTATAAGTTTCCCATTTGCCTTTATTGGGCTTTCACCGCTTTTTATCTTTACCGGCATATGCCCGTTTACAATGTGTCCATTTTTGCCGTCAAGGTCAAACTCCTCAAGAATTTTCTCACAAATATCCTCTCTGTCCCAAAGGTGAAAATAAGGCTGTTTTTCCTCTATATGTGTTTCCTTATCTTCTACATACATTCTCTCAAATGTTGCCATCTTCTTTTTGCCAAACAATGGTGAGTTCGGCGAGCACCATAGGTACCATACAAAATCAAGGTCTTCTTGTGCCTTGCCGCTGTAAGCACGGCGCAAGCGCCTCTCGCAATAATCAAGATACGCCCTTCCTCTGTAACATTTGCCACCTTGTTTTATGTTTAAGAACTCTCCTTCATCATCTATTGGAACACACCCGTGATAAAGAAGGTTTCCATTATATCTGAGATAAATATTACCCTTGGCAAGCAGAAATTTAAGGTGCCTTTGTAACTTTTCGCTATGCAAAAAACTGCTCCTTAAATTTTCTATTACCTCTGTCTCCTGTGCATTAAGCTTGGTCGGATTCTCCTGATCAATAGTCGGAAATTCCATCTCTTTCAACTTATATCCGTTCCAGGTTCCAGCAGAAAAATCAATCTTATCAAGTTTGGTGTTTCCCGCCATATCAAACTCTGGACTTTTACGCATAATCTCGTCCTCAAGTTTAAAGCGTATAACAGATATGGCCTTATACATCTTTTCAATATTGGTAGAGCCTGTGTACATGCTCTGGGCAAGTTCCTCAACACAACGCAAACTTATGCCGTAGCCCTCCTCAAGAAACAGAGTGTTTCCATACTTAAGACTGTTGGCTAAAACAACTGCAATACACACTCCACTGCCCATCATCGCTCCCATCCAGATTGCATCATGGTTTCCCCACTGAATATCTACAGAGCGACTTTCTATAATCGTATCCATAGCTATATCCGGTCTTGAGCCTCTGTCAAAAATATCTCCAACTATGTGCAGATGATCAATCGACATTCGCCTGATAACCCCTGCAATCTCAATTATAAAATCGTCGGCGCTGTCAAGTTCTATTATGCTCTCAATTATCTTGTCGTAATAATTCTCTTTGTTAATGTTTCCTGCATCACAGTTTAAAAGCTCATCTATTATATATGCATATTTTTCAGGAAGAGCTTTCCTAACCTTTGACCTTGTATACTTCCCACAGGATAACTTACACACACCAATCAATCTGCGCAAATTTTCCTCGTACCAATCATTGCTTCTCTTTTCACCCTTTAATATCTTTTCGGGATAATATATCAGATTTGCAAAAGCGGTCTTTTCATCTTCTGACATTATATCGCTATATAAGTCATTTATTTTTGCCTTAATTACGCCCGATGCTGTCTCAATAATATGCCTGAAATGTTCATACTCTCCATGAATGTCACTGATAAAATGTTCTGTCCCTTTAGGCAGACTCAAAATAGCCTGAAGATTAATAATCTCAGCCAGAGCGTCCCTCTTTGTCGGAAATTTCTCCGCAAGAATTTGAAAGTATTTCAGTTCTTCTGATACGCTCATTTTCATTCTCCTTTTATAAAATTTTGTTAGAATTGCCAACAACAGCAAAACCGATGCAGGTGCATCGGTTTCGTTTTTTCTTACGCCGCAAGCTGGGCTTCAAATTCCTCACGCGCAGAGAATATCTCTGTCATAATCTCATTTATTGAGAACTTAGAAAGCTTTCTTTCGCTTATCTTAGCACTGCCATCATTTGCAGCCCAATATGCCTTAAGCTCATTCATTCCGGGGATTCTCTTGATAATGTGATATCCATAAACAGTCTCTACCACATCACTTATCTCGCCAATTTTGAGCGCAAAGGATGCCGTCTCAAACTCTAACTGCATCTCGCCTTTTGCAAATGTGTAACCTTCATTTGTCACTCCCGGATCGTCGTTAAATTCTTCCACAAGTGCATCAAAATCCTCACCGCTCTTTGCTCTCTCTAAAACTGTCTGCGCAAGGGCATACTTTTCTTCCTTTGAAACCGGCGTGCCATCTTCTGACTCTGTTGCAATTAGGATATGCTTAACAGAAGCTCCATCCGGCTGAATGTATTGGTTAAGTACGTTCACATCCTCTGGATAGTACTTGTCAGGATTTGTTTTTAAATCGTTTTCAACTGTCTCTGTAAGCAAAACCTTTTCATACATTTTTTCATACTGCTTGATACTTGAAACACCCATAGACTTTGTCCAGAGTTCCACTCCATGTTCGCCATATCTTGAAGTAACATTTGATACAAGGCTTGAGATATAGCTATCCATCTGCATCTTTTCTTCATCGGTGAGTACAGCACCATTTTCTGCACCCTTTTGAATAAGGATAACCTCATCTATTGCATCTTGCATCGCCTTCTGCTTAATTGTGTCAGAAATTTTAACACCATCAACCTCTTCATCCCAGTTATATGTCGCAATTTCTTCTTCCTCAAGTCCTATTTCCTGTGCATACCTCATTGTCTCAACATAGATATAGTATTTTACATCAAGATCTGTAATGCTCTGTCCATCTACAGAGGCAATCTTGCTACCCTCAGGCATTGCCGCAAGCCATGATGGAATCTGCATACAAACCAGCAATATAAGCGCGCCAGCTATCGCAGATGCAATAAGCGACATTATAAATGTGTTTCTCTTTACAGTAACGCGTACAGGCTCAGGCTTTTCTTCCTCTGACTCTGCATCCTCCCAAGCCTCATCACTCCAGCTTTCGTCCATCGTTTCTTCAACATAGACTTCTTCTGTCTCATCTGTATCTGCCGCCATTATTTCTTCTTCAAGTTCTGCCGCAGCATCGGCAATTTTAGAACTAATATCCTCTCTAACTCTCTCTTCGGGAGTGAGCTCTGTTTCCTTCTCTACGCCCTCAAAACCCTTGTTTTCATTTTCCACTTTTATTCTCTCCTTTGTGTATCCGCTGTTTTTTTACTTTTATGATATTATACAATACTTTTTTAAATTTATCTACCCTTTTTTATAAAAATTTTCAAAATTTTAACATTCTTCCGAAGTGCCTGAGTTTTCAGACACCAATTTCTCCAGTAGGCCGCATACCTCTTTTAGATACGCAGGCTCTGTTTTTACGTTTGGTTTAGCAATCTTTAAATGAAGTTTTGGCTGATTTTGGTTCGTCATAAACATTCTGCCGCCCATCTCCCCCATCATCTCTACAAGACCGCTCATATCTGGGATGTTTTCTATGTCAAACCTCATTATTATCTGATCTGACCCTCCCGTCATCTCCAAAATACCGAACTCGCTTGCGTATTTTTTTATAAGCGCAACCTCCATAAGATTCGATACAGACTGCGGCACAGTACCATATCTGTCCTCAATCTCGTCATAGGTATCATAAAAAGCGTCACGACTATCAATTGCCGCAATCCTTTTATATGCCCCGATTCTTCTGCTATGGTCCGAGATATAACTTTCGGGAATATATGCCGATATTGGCAAATCAATGGATGTCTCTGTTTGCGTCTTTTTTGCTATTCCCTTTTGTTCTTTGACCGCCTCTTCTAGAATTCTGCAATACATCTCATATCCTACACTTTCCATGTGTCCGCTCTGCTCGGCTCCAATAAGATTACCCGTACCTCTTATTTCAAGGTCGCGCATAGCGATTTTAAAGCCGGAGCCAAACTCTGTAAACTCCTTCATTGCAAGAAGGCGCTTTTCTGCATCCTCTGAAATAGATAGGTTTCGTCTGTAGGTAAGATACGCATATGCAAGACGATTGCTTCTGCCCACCCTGCCACGAAGCTGATAAAGCTGCGAAAGCCCCAGTCTATCGGCGTTTTCTATAATTATAGTGTTTACATTTGAGATATCAAGTCCTGTCTCTATTATCGTTGTACAAACAAGGACATCTACATCTCCTCTGTCTACCTCAATCATAACATTTTCAATTTCGGTCTCGTTCATTTTCCCATGAACCACTGCAACTCTTGCACTTGGCACAAGTTCAGCTATGCGATTTGCAGTTTTGTATATACCATCGACACGATTATACAGATAATATACCTGTCCACCTCTTGCAAGTTCTCTCTCTATTGCCTCTCTTACTATTTCTTCATCATACTCCATTACATATGTTTCTACAGGGTATCTGTCGCCGGGAGGTTGATTAATAACACTCATATCCCTGATTCCGCTAAGAGACATATGAAGAGTTCTCGGAATAGGTGTTGCCGATAGTGTCAGCACATCAAGCTCGGCACGAATTTCTTTTATTTTTTCTTTGTGTCCAACTCCAAAGCGTTGCTCCTCATCTATTATCAAAAGACCAAGTTTTTTAAAATCAACACCCTTGCCAAGAAGCTTGTGCGTGCCAATTACAACATCAGTCTCTCCCGTTGAGATGTTTTTCAAAACTCGCTTAGTTGCAGTCGGCGTAGTAAATCTGGATAACATCTCAATGTTTACAGGATAATCCATCATCCTCTGTCTAAAGGTGTTGTAATGCTGACTTGCAAGTATCGTAGTTGGCACAAGATATGCCACCTGATACCCACTCATAACCGCTTTGAATGCCGCACGCAAAGCGACCTCTGTCTTTCCATAACCAACATCTCCGCAAAGGAGTCTGTCCATCGGATATGGCTTTTCCATGTCCTCTTTTACCTCATCAATTGACCGAAGCTGATCCTCTGTCTCATCATAAGGGAAAGCTGCCTCAAAGCTCTTCTGCCACTCAGTATCAGGAGCAAATGATATACCACTTATACTTGACCTTTGGGCATAAAGCTCTACAAGTTTTTTTGCCATCTCGGCTGCCGCCACTTTGACCCTCTGTCTTGTCTTGTTCCAGTCTGTGCCACCAAGGCTGCTCAACCTAACAGATGCACCCTCTTTTTTGTCATATCTATGCACCATATCAAGCTGATCGGTTGGCACATACAATATATCACTGTTTTTGTAACTGATTTTAAGATAGTCCTTGTGCACTCCGTCAACCGTGAGTTTTTCTATGCCAAGGTAAAGACCTATACCATGATTTTGATGAACAATATAATCCCCGGGGTTAAGCGTGGTAAAGTCCGAAATCTTATCACCACTCTTGCCGCGATAGAGAGGCTTTTTTCTCTTTTTTCTCTCGTTGCCGAATACCTCACGGTTTCCTATTATCACACATCTTATCAGCGGATATTCAAAACCCCGCATCAGTGCCCCTGCACATACTACGATTCCGCCATCTGACGGCAGTTTCTCAAGTCTACTCTGGTACGAGCATGTTATTCCGTCTTCTTCAAGCCGCTTTGCAAGCGTCTTTGCCCTCTCGGTTGTTCCTGCAAGTATAATCGTTTTGTATCGGTTTGCTTTATAATATTCAAGAGATTCATACAGAAGTTCCATCTTGCCACCAAAGCCACCAAGACTTTTTGCGCCAATATCAAAAATCTGCTCTGTTTTAATTTCTCCAAAGCTTCTTGATACCGCGTTTATACATACAAGACTCCTGCCTGCCATCTTTTTAAGTGCATCACGGTACCTAAGTGAAAATTCTCCTTTTATATTAGGCATAATACCTCTTTCATAAAGGTCAGTCAGGGTGTTTAGTCTCTCTTTATGTTTTTGTGCCATGCTCTCCTGTACTCTGGCATTTTCTTCTGCAAATATAATAAAATCGTTAGGGATATAGTCCATCAAGGTCGGGTAACATCCGTAGATGTCGCAAATTTGAGGAATATACTTATCCATAGACGGAAAGTTTATCCGCTCTCTTATTCTCTCTCCGTCGCGGAGCAACATTGCCGCCGCCTTTACTCCCCTCTCATCTGTTTTATCAAGAGTTCTCTCCATATCAAAAAGTTTTTGAGACAGTTCCTCTGCCATTTTATCGCTTAACAGAAGTTCCTGAGTCGGTGGCACTTCAAAGATGTCCACCTTGTCTATCGTCCTCTGGGTCTGTACATCAAATATACGAATCGAATCAACCTCTGTATCAAAAAACTCAATTCGCATTGGATGGTCACAAGTGCAAGGAAACACATCCACGATGCCGCCCCTTACGCTGAACTGTCCCGCTCCCTCAACCATTTCTTCTCTTCGATACCCAAGGCAAACAAGCCTTTTTGCAAGGGCGTCTATCTCTATCTCATCCCCTACCGAGAGGCCTATCTGATACTCTCTCCAGATACCGTTAAACGCAGTAACTGATGTCAGCGCCTCTGCAGAAGTAACAACAATAACATTTTCACCCTTAACCAGACGATTAAGTGTGTTTATTCTCTCGCCCATTATATCGCGGCCTCTTGCCTCGATGTCATAAAACATAAGTTCCGATGTACGGAATCTTAAAACATGTTCTCTTTCTGCAAAGCAACACAAATCATCATAAATTTCTGATGCAGAGATCTCATTTTTGGCAACAACAAGTCCACCGCGGTTAAACGCCTTGCATACACAAAAAATAAGGTGTGCCCTGACCGAGTCTGACACACCTGTAACGCCAAGCGGTGTTTTATTTGATTTAAGACAGGAGGTAAGCTCTGAAAATTCCGAAAGCCCCTCCATTATGCTTAAAAAACTGCTCATTTTTCAATCACTGCTCCGTTATATTTGTTCATTGCTTCTTTTGCGCCGTTTCTTATAATTTCTTCCACTGCCAAAGTGGCATTTATTGCTGCTTTTATTAAAATTTCTACCTCCGCCTTTGAGAAACGGCCAAGGACATAGTCCTTCATATCATATTCTTTATGCTCAGGTGCACCAACGCCTATCTTAATTCTTGGAAAGACATCGCTCTCGAGCTGATAAATTATATTTTTTATCCCGTTGTGTCCACCGGCACTTCCTTTTTCGCGTATCCTTAGCTTTCCAATCGGCAATGACACATCGTCGTATATTATGATTATGTTATCATCATCTATCTTATACCAATCCGCAAGGGCGCGTATAGCCTCACCACTGAGGTTCATGTATGTCTGTGGCTTTACAATTATAACCTTCTCGCCGGCGATTCTTCCATCGCCAAAGCAGGCTCTGAACTTTTCTTTATTCAATTTTATATCATACTTGGCACATATGGCATCTGCAACCTCAAACCCCACATTGTGCCGAGTACCCACATATTCCTTGCCCGGATTTCCAAGACCTGCAATAAGATACATTATATTTACCTCTGATTTAGTTTTTTCTGTACTTGGTTTTTCTCCAGCCTTCTTTTACAACCTGACGAGCTCTTGCAATTGCCAGAGACTCTTCCGGCACCTCGTCTGTGATGGTCGATCCTGCTGCCGTATAGGAGTGTTTCTTTACAGTAACGGGCGCCACAAGGTTTGTGTTGCATCCGATAAAGCAATCATCCTCAATTACTGTGCGGTGTTTGTTCACTCCATCATAGTTTACCGTAACGGTTCCGCAGCCAAAGTTTACTCTCTCTCCAACATCAGAATCCCCCACATACGTAAGATGAGAAATCTTTGTTCCATTACCGATTGTTGCATTCTTTACCTCCACAAAATCACCAACCTTAATATCATTGCCGATTTTCGAGTTAGGTCTTATATATGCAAATGGACCAACCGAGGTATTGTCTCCAATCTGGCTATCCATAGCAACGGATGACTGAACCTCTGTCTTGTTTCCAATTTTACAATTCTTTATCCTCGTGTTCGGACCGATTATACAGTCCTCTCCGATGATGGTTTCTCCCTCTAGTATGGTGTTTGGATAAATCACCGTATCGCAACCGATTTTTACACTTGCATCTATTCTTACACTTTCGGGGTTTAAGACACAAACGCCCTCGCGCATCAGTCTCGCAACTGTTCTCTTGTTTAAGAGACAGTCTGCATTGGATAATTGAATCCTGTCGTTAACACCCAAAGTTTCGTCATAATCTGCAACATATGCACCGATTGTGTCGCCGCTATTTATAAGTATTTCAATTACATCGGTCAGGTAGTACTCTCCCTGTGCATTGTCGTTGCCAAGCTTTGAAAGTGCACCCTTTAGTTTTTGTATGTCAAACATATACATTCCCGAGTTCATTTCTTTTATTGCCTTTTCTTCTTCTGTCGCATCTTTTTGCTCGACAATTTTTACGACATTACCATCCTTGCGTATAATTCTGCCGTAGCCTGTCGGGTCATCACATATCGCTGTAATAACCGTTGCAGCTCTGTTTGCACATATATGCTCATCATATGCAGATTTTAAGGTATTTGCTGTAACAAGCGGAGTATCACCGCATACAACCATAACCGTGCCGCTCTCATTCTCAATAGGCTGTATGCCCTGCATTACCGCATGACCAGTTCCAAGTTGCTCAAACTGATACGCATATTCTACATCTTCTCCAAGATGTTCTTTTATGCTATCTGCCATGTGCCCGATTACAATGACATTACGCTCTGCCCCTGCACTTTTTGTTGCATCAAGCACCCAATCAACAAGCGCCTTTCCGCCTGCAATCTGAAGCGGTTTTGCTTTTTTTGACTTCATTCTTTTACCCTCGCCTGCGGCGAGTATGATGCTGCATACTGACATATATAAAACCTCCTGTTTAAATTCCAATTATATTGACGGGACCGTAGCAACCGTTGCCGCATAAACACGGAAGGCTCCGCTCTCCTTAAGTACCTTTGCACATTCCTCAAGTGTTACACCCGTGGTGCAGACATCATCTATCAGAAGCACTGTCTTTTTTTCTATTCGGTTTTGTTTTTTAACTGCAAATTTATCCCTGACATTTTCTATTCTTGCGTCAAGCGACAATGAACTCTGCTTTCGGATAGTCCCCTTTTGAACAAGCGCGTTTGGTATATAGGTAAGCCCAAGGCGTCTTGCAACCGACTCTGCAAGACACGCCGCCTGATCAAAATGTTCGTCAGATAGTCCCTTCCGCCTTGGTGGGACAGATACAACAACATCAAAATCTACCCCTCCAAAATCACTCATTACCATTTGCGCCACATATGCAGACAAAGTGTTTGCAAAGCCGGCATTCTTTTCTTTTTTAAAGCCCACTATCGCTCGCTTTGCGCCATCTGTATATACAAAGGCAGAGGTTATCCTTGTGTTATAATGCCGTCTTTTGTAGCAATCCTTGCACATATTGGTATCAGAAACAGCCACAGGTTTACCACAGCGCCTGCATCTATTATATACCTTGCAATACGGCAATTCGTTGGCACACTCAGCACAAACATATTTACTCGTCTTTGGCGAAAGCCTTTTGCCGCAAAATATACACTTTGGAGGAAATATAAGATTTAGTAATACTTTTCCTACATCATATCCCACTATACCACCACCTGTGCATATTATTTTTACCCACATCAGTATATCATATCAATATATGAATTGCAAGAATTAAATGTAATGCTTTTTGTTGCTTTCTTCTTCTGAATAAACTTGATTTCTTTGTCATATCATAAAAGCAAGCGGTTTCTTAATTATTTACAAAAAAAGCGCTTAATTTTTGTGCAATTTTTCGCCGAAAACTCGATAGACTATAGCCTTAAAATGTGGTAAAATAATATGTAAATATTAACCATTTTATTTATCGTTTTTTACTACATTTTTATATCTGTACTCACATCCCATTGAAGGAGCAATCTGATGAAAAATCAACCAAAGAAAATTACCTCAAAAGTTGGATATATTGATGAGACAGCCATGTATCTTTTCAACAACGGAACAAACTATGAAAGCCATCGTATGCTTGGTGCACATCCTATGAAAGACGCCAATGGCATTTCCGGCTATCGCTTTGCTGTTTGGGCGCCAAACGCAAGATCTGTCTCCGTTGTTTGTGATGGTAACAACTGGGACAGAAGCCGCGGCGTTATGCACTTTTATGAACACTCAGGCATATGGGAAGTTTTTCTGCCTCATATAACCACAGGACAGAACTATAAATTCAGCATCGAGGATAAATCAGGAAACATCTTTCTTAAATCAGACCCTTATGCATTTTACTCAGAAGTTCGCCCTTTGACAGCCTCTGTCACAACTGATTTATCATACGACTGGAAAGACAAGGCATGGATGGACAGCCGCAAAGCGACGCCTCCCTATGATAAACCGCTCAACATCTACGAGATGCATTTTGGTTCCTTCAAGACCAAAGATGATGGGAGTTTTTACACCTATACAGAGATGATAGACATTCTTATCCCGTATATCAAAAAACTTGGGTACACCCATATTGAACTTATGCCCATTTGCGAATATCCGTTTGACGGCAGTTGGGGATATCAGGTAACGGGATACTACAGCGCAAACAGCCGCTACGGAAGTCCGACCGAGCTTAAGGCTTTTATCGATGCGTGCCACGCAGAAGGTATCGGTGTTATTATGGATTGGGTTCCCGCACACTTTCCTAAAGATGCACACGGCCTTGCAAATTTTGACGGAACCCCTCTTTTTGAACATCCGGACTCAAGGCGTGGCGAACACAAGGAATGGGGCACGCTTGTTTTTGACTGGACAAAGACTGAAATCTTCTCTTTTCTTATTTCAAACGCACTCTTTTGGCTGTCAGAATATCATATGGACGGATTGCGTGTTGACGCCGTGTCAAGCATGCTATATCTGGACTACAACCGCAGTGGCGAAGAATGGCTGCCAAACAAGTACGGTGGCAAGGAAAATTTAGAAGCCATCAACCTTTTGCAAAAACTCAACACTGTGGTTTTTGCAAAATTTCCTAATGTTTTAATGATTGCAGAAGAATCCACCGCCTGGGGCGGTGTAACCGCCCCTGTTTCTATGGGCGGACTTGGATTTAACTTTAAATGGAACATCGGTTGGATCAATGACATTTGGGAATACACTTCAATGGATCCTCACTTTAGAAAATATCATCACAACATCATCACACACTCAATTGATTATTGTTTTGATGAAAACTATATCTTGCCTGTTGACCACGATGAAGTTGGAAACGGCAGACACTCACTCATTAACAAAATGAATGGTGACCACGCAACAAAGGTTGCACTTTGCAGAGCATTCTTTGTTTATATGTTCATGCACCCAGGAAAAAAACTCACTTTCATGGGCAGCGAATTTGGACAAGTTGCAGAATGGCGTTATGATAAACCACTTGATTTCATGTTGTTAAAAGCTGAAAGAAACAGAAAACTCTTAACTTTCGTTTCTGCACTCAACAAGCTTTATCTCAACTCACCTGAAATTTATGAGCTTGACTTTGACAAAAACAGCTATGTGTGGCTTGTTCGTGATGACAACTTTAATTGTGTTAACG
>JAZLDW010000037.1:0-44779 GCA_045614945.1 Clostridia bacterium
ATTTCGCCTGCGATAAGTTTAGCCTTTACTTCTTCAAGTTTAGCCTCTGTACCCTCTGCTGCAACCTTATCGTTGAGACCGAGAATCTGAACAACATCTTCTTCAAGTCCGCCACAGAAGTCCTGAGTTACAGCCTCGCCCCTCTGTGCAGATGTGATAAGGTGTTCAAAATATGGCTGCGAGTTGATCTTTGAAGAAATGAGAGCTGTGTTTGGACCCCACTCGCGTGTATCAAGATTGTATGCTACGTTAGGAACACCTGCTTCTTCACATGCCTTAGGAGCACCCTCTGAGTCAGCATGCTGGCTGATGAGTACGCAGCCATCAGCTATCAAAGCATTAGCCATTTCTTTTTCTGCAGCGATATCAAACCATGAGTTTGTAAACTTAACATCCATTGTAACGCTTGGGCAAACTGAACGTGCACCAAGGAAGAAAGATGTGTAACCTGACTTAACCTCAGCATATGGATATGCACCAACATAACCCATCTTTGCTTCGTCAGCTGTAATCTTGCCGCTTTCAATCATCTCGTTGAGTTTGAGACCAGCAGCTACACCAACAAGGAAACGACCCTCGTAGATTGAAGCAAATGCATTGTAGTAGTTAGGAAGGTTCTCTGTGTGTGCTTTTGTACCTGTAGCATGTGCAAATACAACCTCAGGGAACTCTTTAGCAGCCTGGATCATGAAGTCTTCGTGACCAAAACTATCTGCGAAGATAACATCACAACCTGCATCAACGAGGTTTGCTGCAGCTTCGTAACATTCGTTTGTTTCAGGAATGTTTGTCTTGATCAAAACCTGTTCGTCGCTGAGGCCAAGAGCCTTTGTAGCAGCTTTTGCTGCATCCAAGAAGTTCTTGTCGTAGGTTGAGTTTTCATCATGAAGGAAAATGAAGCCAACTTTAAAATCTGCGTCTACATTGTTTGTAGTTTCTGCACCGCCACAAGCGGTAAGTGCAACGCATGATAAAATCATAGCCGCTACCATCAACAATGAAACTATTCTTTTCATAAAAATACCTCCTGCCATTTGGCATAATTGATTTATATAATTTATTTTTATATCAAAGATATTTTATTGTCTGCGAAAAACAATTTTATCCTCAGACATTTCTTCTATTATTGCAAGTGACTCAACACGCACACCGCTGCTTCTTAACCGATTGCCGCCATCCTGAAATCCTTTTTCTATTGCAATCGCTGCACCTGCAATCTTTGCGCCTGCTTTTTTTGCGATGTCTATAAGCCCAACCAATGCATTTCCTGATGCAAGAAAATCATCAACAATTAAAACTGTATCGCTCTCGTCAATGTACTCGTTGCTGACGCTTACCTCATAGGTTGTCCCGCGTGTGAACGATAGAACCTCGGTCGCTATCAGATTCCCTTCGACATTACTTGACTTACCTTTTTTTGCAAACACAGCAGGAACATTAAAATGATACGCTGTTGCAAGAGCAAGAGCAATGCCCGAAGCCTCTATAGTGAATATCTTTGTAATGCCACAATCTGAAAAAAGACGGTATATTTCCGCCCCCATTTGATCCATAAACTCTGGGTCAATTTGCTGATTTAAAAAAGCGCCTACCTTGAGCACATCCCTTGATAAAACTTTGCCGTCCTTAATTATCTTTTCTTCAAGAGCCTTCATATATAATCCTTCCTAAACTAAAAAAGCATACCACTAAAGTACGCTTGTCAAAATCGTCCCGTCCACGAAGCTAAAACGACATAAATCTGAGACTAAATCGACAAAATATTTTAATGTTGAAATTATATCACGCATGCAAAAAATTGTCAATATTTTTGTCTCAAAATAAAAACAAAACACCCTTTCAGATGTTTTTGGGATAATAGAGTACAAATTTGTCATTCCAAGCATAGCCGAAGGACTTTTGTCAAAATTCTTCGTTGCACTCAGAATGACAATTTATACAAATTTATACAATAGACAAAACAAAGGAGTTTCTGCCCCTATTCATGCTCCCCTTTTCTTTTGGCATGACCAAGTAAAATTTCACGACGATTTTTAACATGATCGGGCATCGGGGTTATATCCCCTGCAGCAGTCAACGCCATCTTTGTAAGGAGCGGACCAACTACCTCATATATAAGCACTGCAAAAAGTGTAATATTTCTGATTAACCCACCCTGCTCGCCAAGTTGCATTGCCGTTGTACACATACCAAGTGCAACACCCGCCTGGGGCAAAAGAGTTATGCCAAGGTACTTGCAGATGTTGGGTGCACATTTTGCCGCCTTTGCACTGGCAAAGGTTCCGAAATATTTTCCCATAGATCGAAAAACAATATATATCACACCCAGAAGAACTATTGCTGAGTCAGAAAATGCACCAAGTTCAAGCGCCGCACCACTGACCACAAAAAATACTGCATAAAGAGGCGATGTCCACTTTTCGCTTGCCGCCATAAGGTTGTCGGCAAGAGGACATATATTGCAAAAAACTGTGCCCAGCATCATACATGTAAGCAACGATGAGAACCCGATATGTACGGATCCGATTTCAAAACGCAGTGAGCTTAAAGCAACTGCAAGCATAACCACCGCTATTGTAAGATTAAGACGGTTTGTGTTTGAGTTAAACAGTTTTTCAAGTTGTGTAAGTATCCAGCCGCATATTGCACCAAGTCCAAGAGAGCAAACTATTTCAAGCAGCGGATTTATGATTATCCCAACCATATCGGTGCTTCCTGTTATAAGAGTTTTTGCAACACCAAAGGACACCGCAAAAACAATCAGTCCAACCGCATCATCAAGAGCGACAATAGGTAAAAGAAGCTTTGTAAGTGCACCCTTTGCCTTGTACTGACGCACAACCATCAATGTTGCCGCAGGGGCCGTTGCCGTCGCAATTGCACCCATAGTAATAAGCTGCGGTACAGATATCTTTTCAGGCATCATCAAATGAAGTGCATAAAGAGCCAAGTCAACCATCAAGGTTGCTGCAAGCGCCTGAAAAACACCTATAATCAACGCTTGTTTTCCTGTCTTTTTCAAATCGTCAAGTTTAAACTCGCTACCGATAGAAAACGCAATAAATCCAAGGGCAACCTCGGATAAAAGTGACAGTCCTGCAACATCTTCCGCCGTCGCGAAACCCACTCCATCAATACCGAGCCTACCAAGACAATAAGGTCCAATCAATACGCCCGCTATAAGATACGCTGTTACCGATGGAAGTTTGAACACCTTAAACGCCCTTGTCATAATCAATCCTGCCAGCAGAGCAATTGCAACAGAAATAATGCTATTCATAATACTGCGCCTCTTTCCATTTAATAAAAGTACGGAGCCTTCTCCTTTTACTCCGCAAGGTATTGTATCACAAATATATATAAAAGTCAAAATAAAATATGCAAAAAAAATATAATAATTATGGCGTCCCGATTTTAGTTAAGAAAAAGACAGATTTCGGATGCGAAATCTGTCTTTTTCCTGGTGCCGCTGATCGGGGTCGAACCGATACGGTATCGCTACCACTGGATTTTGAGTCCAGCGCGTCTGCCAATTCCACCACAGCGGCAAATCATATAACTTTTTCAGTATATCACATATATTTTAAAAAATCAAGTATTTTTTAAAAGTTTTGCATACAAAAAGCGGGGCAGTATGACTGCCCCGCAAGTTACCTTGTTAGAACTTTGGTCTCTCATGATAGTGAGTGTGCAAAAGTTCGTGCGCCTTGTGACTGCCCGGCTCTGTAAGGAATTCTTTATACAAAAGCTCAATGTCAGGGTTCTTGTGACTCTTACGGATTGGTGCGTTTGCATCCTCTGTGTAGAGGGCTTTAGCACGCTCTGTCTTAAGGTCAACCTTCATCTGCACTTTGGCAGGAACGATAGGCTGTCCGCCACCTGTCACACAGCCGCCAGGACACGCCATAATCTCAACAAAGTGATATTCTGCCTTGCCTGCACGGATATTTTCAAGAAGCTTTCTTGCATTGCCAAGACCATGTGCAATAGCAGCCTTAACTGTCATATCGCCGATCTTAACTTCTGCTTCTTTGATACCCTCGGTACCTCTTACTGCATTATATTCAATCTGCTCTATATCCTCGCCTGTTACAACATCAGCAACTGTACGAAGAGCAGCTTCCATAACACCACCGGTAGCACCGAAGATAACGCCGGCTCCTGTTGCTTCCTCAAATGGAGCATCAAACTTTTCATCAGGAAGTTCAGCAAACTCGATGCCGGCTGACTTGATCATACGAGCAAGTTCTCTTGTAGAGATAACAGCATCAACATCGCGAAGACCCTTAACCTCCATCTCATCCCTTGCGCTTTCAAATTTCTTAGCAACACAAGGCATAACAGATACCATAAATATCTTGCTTGGGTCTACATTATGTTTCTCTGCCCAATATGTTTTGATGATTGCACCAAACATCTGGTGAGGTGATTTACAACTTGACAAATTATCAAGGAAATCAGGGAAGTTATGCTCACAGAACTTAATCCAGCCGGGACTGCATGATGTGATAAGAGGAAGCTTACCGCCATTCTTAATTCTATTTAAGAGTTCTGTGCCCTCTTCCATAATAGTAAGGTCAGCACCTGTATCTGTATCAAAGGTATAGTCAACGCCAAGTCTTCTGATAGCAGCTGCCATCTTGCCTGTAACAGGTGTGCCAATTGCCATGCCAAATTCCTCACCAAGCGCTGCACGAACAGCAGGAGCCGTCTGTACAACAACAACCTTTTCAGGATCGGCAATTGCTTCCCATACTAAATCTGTGCTGTCCTTCTCGCGGAGCGCTCCAACAGGACAAGCTACTATACACTGACCGCAGTTAACACAAGAAACCTCTGAAAGTGACTTGTTAAATGCAGAAGCAATAGTTGTATCAAATCCACGCTCTGTAGCGTCGATTACAGAAACCGTCTGAATATTCTTACATGCGCTTACGCAACGACGACAAAGTACACATTTGTTATTATCACGAACAATTGATGGTGACAAATCGTCAACATCGTACTCGTTTCTAACACCCTCATATGGGATGTCTGTAACACCGAGTTCTTCAGAAAGAGTCTGAAGCTCACAGTTACCATTTCTGGCACATGTAAGACACTTTCTCTCGTGGTTTGAGAGGAGAAGCTCAAGTGTAATCTTTCTTGACTTTCTAACTGCAGGAGTATTTGTGAAGACCTCCATACCCTCAGATACAGGGTATACGCAGGCTGCCTGAAGGCTTCTTGCGCCCTTTATCTCTACAACGCACATTCTGCAAGAACCTGTCTGACTTACATCCTTCAAATAACAGAGTGTGGGAATGTTGATTCCGGCTTCGCGTGCTGCCTGAAGAACAGTATAATCAGCAGGAACACTCATACTCTGTCCGTTTATTTTAATATTAACATTTTCCATATCAGTCGTTCCCCTTTCTTACTTCTTCACTATTGCACCGAACTTACAAGTCTCGACACAAGCACCACACTTGATACACTTGCTCTGATCGATAACAAACGGATTTTTAATCTCACCACTGATAGCGCCAACAGGACACTTTCTTGCACAAGCGCTACAGCCTTTACACTTATCTTCAACAATAACATAACTGAGAAGATCTTTACATACACCCGCCGGACAACGCTTGTCAACAACATGAGCTACATACTCATCTCTGAAGTACTTAAGTGTTGAAAGAACAGGGTTTGGAGCACACTGACCAAGACCACAAAGTGAGCTTGTCTTGATGTGCATAGCAAGTTCCTCAAGTTTGTCAAGGTCTTCAAGTGTTCCCTGACCCTTTGTAATCTTGTCAAGAATCTCATAAAGTCTCTTTGTACCAACACGACAAGGTGTACACTTACCACATGACTCATCAACAGTAAATTCAAGATAGAACTTAGCAATATCAACCATACAGTTGTCTTCATCCATAACAATAAGACCACCTGAACCCATCATTGATCCAATTGCTGTAAGTGAATCATAGTCAATAGGTGTATCCATCAAACTTGCAGGAATACATCCACCGGAAGGTCCACCGGTCTGTGCAGCCTTGAACTTTTTGCCGTTCGGAATGCCACCACCGATTTCTTCAACAATCTCGCGGAGAGTTGTACCCATAGGTACCTCAACAAGACCTGTGTTGTTGATCTTACCACCAAGAGCGAATACCTTTGTACCCTTACTCTTTTCGGTACCTATTGTTGTGAACCAATCTGCGCCATTTAAGATAATCTGACAGATGTTTGCATAAGTCTCAACATTGTTAAGAAGAGTCGGTTTCATCCAAAGACCCTTAACAGCAGGGAACGGAGGACGAGGACGAGGCTCACCACGCATACCCTCAATAGATGTAAGAAGCGCTGTCTCCTCACCGCAAACGAATGCGCCGGCACCAAGACGAAGATCAAGTTCAAAACTGAAGTCTGTGCCAAAAATGTTTTTACCAAGAAGTCCATATTCCTTAGCCTGATCAATAGCAATCTTGAGTCTCTGTACAGCGATAGGATACTCTGCACGAATGTAGATGTAACCTTCGTCTGCACCAACCGCGTATGCCGCAATTGCCATCGCCTCGATTACGCTGTGCGGATCACCCTCAAGGATACTTCTGTCCATGAACGCACCTGGGTCACCCTCATCGGCGTTACATGCAACATACTTCTTATCGCCCTGTGCTTTTGCAGTGAATTCCCACTTCATACCTGTGGTAAAGCCACCGCCGCCACGGCCACGAAGACCCGATGCCTTGATTGTATCAATAACCTGCTGCGGTGTCATCTCTGTCAAAACCTTACCGAGAGCCTTGTATCCGTCAAATGCAATGTATTCATCAATTTCTTCAGGGTTGATAACACCACAGTTACGAAGTGCTATTCTCATCTGCTTTTTGTAGAAATCAACCTCATTAAGGCTCTTGATTTCATCAGTGCCTTCCTGAATCGTTTCATCATAGAGAAGTCTCTTTACGATACGACCTTTCATAAGGTGTTCGTCAACTATCTCTGCAACATCATCAACTGCTACATTGCTGTAGAACGCACCCTCTGGGTATACTATCATAATCGGACCAAGGGCACAAAGGCCGAAACAACCCGTTCTAACAACTTTAATCTCTTTTTCAAGGCCTTTTTCCTTGAGTTGAGCTTCCATTTCCTGTGCTATAAGTTCACTTTTAGATGAAGTACAACCTGTACCCGCACAGATCAGGACATGTCCTCTGGCTATATCCATTTTATACCAATCCTTTCTATATTAATCAGTAGTATTATTCATTTGCACCAACGGTGTATTCAGTAACAACGCTGCCATTTACAATGTGTTCTGCTACAACCTTTGCTGCCTTTTCTGCAGTCATCTTTACATATGTAACCTTTTCCTTGCCGGGAGCAAGAATCTCAACAATTGGCTCTAAACGGCACATACCGATACAACCCGTCTGTGTAATGGTAACATTTGAAAGATTGCGTTTTGCAACTTCTTCCATAAATGCATTCATAACAGGACGAGCGCCTGCTGCGATACCGCATGTAGCCATACCAACTACCACACGAATGCTATCTTCATCCTCTTTTCTGAGAGTGATGTTGTCGAGCATCTTTTTTCTTATAGCTTCAAGTTCTGCTAAACTTTTCATTACATTCATTCCTTTCTTCATTCTTTTATTACATACTATGTGACTGTGCGCAGAGCTCCGCTTCGTTCTCTCTTAAGAATTCGCCAAGCCAAAGTGTAACCTCGGGCGTTTTAAACGAAATCTCTCCGAGAACCTTGCGAATTTGTCGCGTATCAAATATAAACTCATTTCCGTTTACTTTGTGGGTATAGAGAAAATCTATATCCTCATAAGATGTAACTATTCCAAGAACCGTCTCTGCCATATCTCCAAGCGGCTGACGGTCAATGTGACTGTATCCGAAGGTCGCAGATATGACCGTACCGACTCCAAGCTGTGACGAAAGTTCTATTCCTCCCCCTGTGTTCTCTGCCGCAAGCTTCAGAAGTGGAATTCCAAGTCCTACCTTGCGGGTAGAGCGACTTGTGGTAAAAGGATCTACGACTGCCTTTACCATCTCAGGCGACATTCCCTTGCCGTCATCTTTAATCGTAAACTTTAAAATATTTGCCGCTTTATCTTCTACAAGAGTAAGCTCAATAAGTTTTGCCCCTGCTGCAACAGAATTTTGCATAATATCAAGTATATGAAGCGATAACTCCCTCATAATTTCCCCTAATATTAATACTTCGCAAGTATGCCCTCAATATCGTCAACTACCAAACGACCATAAACATCCTCGTTGATAGTAATAACGGGAGCAAGTCCGCACGCACCGATACAACGCGTTGCTTCAAGCGAAAACTTACCGTCTGGAGTACATTCTCCAACCTCTATACCTAAAATCTGTTTTACCTTCTCAATAATATCGCCGGATCCCTTAACATAACAAGCAGTACCAAGGCATACACCTATGTTATACTTGCCCTTAGGATTAAGAGAAAACTGCGCATAGAAAGTAACAATACCATAGATTTCTGCAAGCGGAATGTTAAGACCCTCCGAAATCATCTCCTGCACCTCTATGGGCAGATAGCCATAAATGTTCTGAGCTTCATGCAGAACGGGAATTGCCGCACCCTTCATACCCTTATGGCTTTCAATTACAGCCTTAAGAGCCGCTTCCTGCTCGGGTGTTCCGCTAAACGGAATAGTGTTTTGACTCATTTTGTCGAACCTCCTGTTTATATTGCTGTTTACAGAAATTCCCTAGGAAATATCCGTAATAATTTTTTTCAAATTTACTCTGTTTGTTAGAATTTTAACAAACAAGCACATAACAACACGCCCTGCTATCGCAAGGCACTTTTTAATTATAACACACTTGTATCTAAAAAGCTAGCAAAATCACAAATTTTTAGATAAAAATTTACATAAATTTTCTGCTGAGATTTTGGCCGAAATATCCAAATAGCATAATTTTTCAGAAATATCGCCTAAATAATGAGCATCCGAGCTTGTCAGAATAAAATATTCAGAATAATTTTCTGCCATTATGTCTCTGCTCGCCGAGGTAATTTCTACAGCAGTCACATTAAGATCCGGCGGAATAAAACCAAGGTTAGAAAGCACACTGTAGCTTGCACGGTCTATATGAGCAGGAATCGCAACTCCACCAAGCTTAGTAGTGATTTCAACCACCTGATAAATGTCAAGTCCGCTCGCCGAAACAAGCAGATTTTCTTCTTCTCCCACAATCTCATCCTGCGCGTTCATGTAATACTGACAGCCGAAAATTTCAGGGCGATTTTTCACAAAATCGCTACTTTCCCTGATTATATTCTCCATCTCCTCTGCGCTCTCTATGTTCGGAAAGAGACATACCACATGTACTTCCTCAGAGGTTTCGACCTCCATCCCCGGAACGACAAGAAGATTGTCTCCTGCCGCCTCCATAACCGCCCTGACATTTCCGCACGAGTTATGATCCGTCACTGCTATTATATCAAGCCCTTTTATAATCGACATATTGACGATGTTGTTAGGAGTCATATCTATATCACCGCAGGGCGACAGCGCAGAATGTATGTGCAAATCGTAATACAGTTTCATATTCCAAGCTCCGCAAGATTTTTCGCAACCTCGTATGCTGTCTTATCCGTGGTTAGCACAGGTACGCCTACCTCATTTGCCTTTCCAACTGTGTTTTCGTCCGGAACAAATCCGTCCGCTATGATAATACAGGCAGCTTCCGCCAAGGATGCAACTGCAACAATGTTAATATTTGTCTGTATGGTTATCCACACAGTTCCTTCCTCTACCCTTGCCATAGCAAGACTTAAAAGGTCGCCTATATAGCATCTCCGCACATCATTGGCTAAGCCCTCTGCGCCTGCCGCAATCCCAAGTTGAAGTTTTTCTGAAATCTCTGATACTTTCATTTAAAACCCTCTTATTCTACTTTTTCCTTATTTTTAAGTTTTAGCACAAGTTCTCGCAGTCTGAATATACAATCTGTCTCTAACGCATATCCGCGCACAACATCCTCTGCAAACGCACGACAACTCGGGGCGCCGCAGGCACCGCAATCAAGTGCTGGCAGAGTCTCCTCGAAATCATCAATTTTTATCGCCATCTGCATAGCCACATTTATATCCTCATCTAGCTTCATGACAGGTCGGTATACAGGAGCAGAATTCCACATACGCTCGATATCCTCATCTATGCCATCTGCTTCGCATGGCATTTCGCGACACATTCTGTCAATTCTGGCGCGAGCAACAAAACTATTTTCTGCAGTCAACGGTCCGCCAACGCAACCTCCGGGGCAAGCAAGCGCCTCCACATACTCTATGCCCAGAAGTTTATCTTCTTCAATATCGTCAAGAAGCTTAATAACATTATGTATTCCGTCAACCGCCACACATCTTGACGCACCGCTCGCCTTTGCTTCTCCGCCGCTGTTTGCCCACAAGATGCCCTTGCTTCCAACCTCGGAAAAACTTTCAATCTTATCCATGACACCAATGTTCTGCGCAAGCCTCAAATATGTGTCCTTTATAGAGATTACACCGTCAACATTTGATACCTTTACTATCTTGTCATCCTTGATGGCAGTCGCCTTTGCAGCGCACGGACTTATAAAGAATATACCTATTTCATTCTCTGTCAACCCTGTGGTTTTGACCGCGTCGCGTCTTGCCGCCTCTGCGGATAACTCCATGGGAGACCTCAAGGGAATAATATTGGGTATCAGGTTAGGAAATCTGACCGCAATAAGCCGACATACCGCCGGACACGCCGACGAAATCGCAGGTTTTGTAAGCTCTCCGCTATCTATAAATTCCTTGGTCTTCTTGCTGATTTCCTGAGCTCCTTTTGCAACATCATATACATCATCAAACCCTATCTCTTTAAGAGCAGAGCGAATAACATTGCAATCCTCCGCCTTGGAAAACTGCCCGTAAAACGCAGGAGCAACAAGCGCTATATTATATTTATATTTGTTAAGTTCCTCAAATCCGTCGGTAACCGCTCTCTTTGCGTGTTGAGGACAAACCCTTATGCACTCACCGCAGTCTATGCAGCGCTCTTTAAGTATCTTTGCCTTGCCTTTTTGAATTCGTATTGCTTGAGTTGGACAATGCTTAAGGCAGTTAGTGCAGCCTGTGCATATTTCTCTCTCAAGCCTTACGGAGTGCCAATATTTTTCACTCATTTCAAAACAAACCTCCATCCAACTTTGTCAGGAAAAGCCTATGCAATGTTTATTACCAGGCTAATGGTTGTTCCCTCTCCTATAACTGTGTCTATTTTCATATCATCAGAATTCATACGGATATTAGGAAGCCCCATGCCCGCTCCAAAGCCAAGCTCTCGTATTTCGTGGGTCGCAGTAGAGTATCCCTCCTGCATAGCTTTGTCAATATCTGGTATCCCCGGGCCTTTGTCCGCGAAAACTATATAGATTTTATCAGGGCTGATTTCTATATCAATTGTGCCACCATCAGCGTGAATCACCATGTTGATTTCGGCCTCATACATGGCAATCGCTGTGCGTCTGATAATATCAGGCGAGAGGCCAAGTTGCTTGAGCCTCTTTTTTACTTTTGCAGATATCGCCCCGGCCAGAGTAAAATCCTGACCGTCAACGGTATAATGCAATCTTATTGTATTATCCAAGCTTAACCGCCGCCTTTCTTCCCTGAAGGCCGTTTGAATAAAGTAATCCACAGGAAACATACATAGGAAGCTCTGTAGTCATAATAACCATATCTCTTGACTTTGCAAAATCAACAAGGTCCTGCTGAGGAACCTTTCCGCGCACAAAAACAACCGCCTCGATATCCATCATTTCAGCAGTTCTGAGCACCTGAAGATTCTGAAGACCCGTAAGCAAAAGAGCCTGATTTTTTACAAATGCGAGCACATCACTCATAAGGTCGCTTCCGCAAGCCTCTTTTACCTCCTTATCGAGCATTTCCTCACCTGCATATACAGTCGCACCAAGTATTTCTTTTACATCTGATAATCTCATTAGGATTTCTTCCTTTCCTTCTTATAGCCCTTTATCTTTCGGGGCAACTTTCACCCTCTTGATTTGCCCTTTTCTAGCTCTAGAATAACACACATTTCTCATTTTTGCAACAAAAATATTACATATATGTTTACAGACTACACAAGCCTTGACAAACCATTTTTTAAGGGGTAGAATGAATGTAAATCTACTTATTTATATGGCAATTAAGCAACGATACGGAGTGACTCTAAATGCAGATTGGCACAGACCTTACGAAAGGCCCTGTTTTTAAAAACTTTATCTTCTTTATAATCCCAATAGTTCTCTCGGGATTTATGCAGCAGCTTTACAATACCGCCGACACGCTTGTTGTAGGTAAGTTTGTTGGTGATACAGCTCTTGCGGCGGTTGGTTCTACTGCCTCAATTACCCATTTTATTCTGAATCTTTTTATCGGCATGTCTGTCGGAGCAAATGTTGTTTGTGCACGGTTTTTCGGGGCATGTAACAAAATCGGTCTTAGCAGAGCAATACACACCTCTATTACGCTGTCCATTATCTCAGGTGTATTTTTAGCAATAATCGGATTTATTTTTACAAAGCCTCTGCTAATACTTATGGGTACCCCAAACGATGTCATTGACAGCGCAACTCTTTACATGAAAATATTTCTGCTTGGTTCACCCGCGTCTATGCTATACAACTTTGGTTCTGCAATATTAAGAGCCGTAGGCGACACAAAACGCCCCTTGTATATAATGATGATTTCAGGGCTTGTAAATGTAATTCTTAATATTTTCTGCGTGCTTGTACTCAAGATAGGAGTTGCAGGCGTTGCAATTGGCACCGTGGCATCTCAGATAGTATCTGCATCAATTGTCATTTATCTGCTTATAAAAAACAATTCTGAGGTAAAATTGAATTTTTCCTCGCTTCGCATTCACAAACGCGAGCTCGGACAGATATTGGCAATAGGTATTCCGTCAGGTCTTAACGGAATTATGTTTAGCCTATCAAATGTAATCATACAATCCACTATAAACTCTTTTGGCAAGGCAGCTATAGCCGGCGCCGCCGCAGCCAACAACATTGAAACATACGGATTCTTACTGCTTTCTTCCATTGAGCAGGGCGCAATAACCTTTGTAGGTCAGAACATGGGCGCAAAGAACTTCAAAAATGTTCGCTCATGCACCGTTTTGGCTCTGTCGCTAAGCATCACCTGTTCAATACTTTTCTCTTCATTTATAATATATGCAGGAGAAACTCTTCTCAATCTTTTCGTAAATGATGCATCAAGGAACAGCGTTATACAAATGGGTATGATAAAGATAACAATTTATGCAACCAGCTACATTTTGCTCTCTCCAATGCAGGCCTTGAGCGGAGTCTTAAAAGGCATGGGCAGAGCAGTAGAGGTTACCGCTATAAATGCATTCTTCATTTGTGTAGTAAGAATCATATGGGTTCTGTTCGTATTTCCTCTCAACCCAGCACTTAAAATGGTTTATTACACCTACCCAGTTTCGTGGGGGCTATCCTCTGTCGCAATGATTATAACCTATTTCATAACACAAAGAAGGGTTTTTGCAAAAGAAGAAAGGTAGAATGCTGATACCTAAAACAAGATAAAAAGGAGAATTTATATGCGTGTTTTAATGGCAACAATGAAACTTGATATAGGCGGTGCCGAAACTCATATAATTGAGCTTTCCAAGGCTCTGCACCGTCGAGGGATTGATGTCACGGTTGCATCAAACGGCGGTGCCTACGAAGAAGAACTTAAGGCAGCCGGAATTCGCCATGTAAAGATCCCCTTTCACAGCAAACGACCGTCTTGCATGCTAAAGGCGTACAAGGCACTCAAGGAACTTATATTTAAAGAACGCTTTGATGTGGTACACGCCCATGCAAGAATCCCCGCCTTTTTATGCGCGCTTCTTCACAGCCGATATCATTTTCGTTTTGTTACTACTGCACATTGGGTATTTAGCACACGCTTTCCTTATAATCTTTTGACAAAGTGGGGACAGCGCACCCTTGCCGTAAGCGATGATATCAAAGACTATCTTGTAAAAAACTATGGCACAAACCCTAACAATATAAGAGTAACCATAAACGGCATTGATCTTGATAAATTTTCAAAAGATACTGATTTTTCGAGTGTAGCAGACGAATTCTCTCTCAACAGCAACGCCACAAGGATTGTCTATGTAAGCCGCATGGACGAGGACAGAAGTTTTGCAGCACACAAGCTTATTGAGGTCACTCCCCACCTGTGCTCTGAAATCGACAACCTTGAAGTTGTCATTGTCGGTGGCGGAAACGATTATGATAACATTCTTGCCGAGGCAGAAGCAGTAAACACCGACCTTGGCAGACGCGTTATAGTTACAACAGGCAGTCGCACAGATATAAATAAGTTTATTGCCTCGGGTGATATGTTTATCGGCGTAAGCCGTGCCGCGCTTGAAGCAATGGCGTGTGAAAAACCCTCTATAATTGCAGGTAACGAAGGATATATCGGCATTTTTGACGAGGATAAACTCTCTGTTTCGATTGCGACAAACTTCTGTTGCCGCGGTTGTGATACCACTACGGCAGAGGCACTAAAAAAAGATATACTTACAATACTTAAATCATCCGACGATGAAAAAAAGAGACTTGGCGCGTACTCAAGAGAAACCGTTGGCAAGTATTATTCGATTGACACGATGGCAAACGATGCTATCAGAATGTATGTGTCTGTTATCAAAAATGAGCTTATAAACAATGTATCTCCTGCAGAGCTTGATGATATAGACAAGTATCTTACCCCAAATCCACTTCGCACCAACGATTTGGAATCAGATGTTATGATTTCGGGTTATTACGGCTTTGGTAACAGCGGTGATGACGCTATTTTAAACGCAATTGTACACGAACTTATAGCTCTTCGCCCTGACATCAAAATTGTTACTCTTTCAAACACGCCAGAGGAAACAATGCAAAATTACAGCGTTGAGGCTATCCATCGTTTTGACATTGTAAGTATATTCCGTCATATGCGTCACACCAAGCTTCTGATAAGCGGAGGCGGAAGTCTTATTCAGGATATTACCTCGAATAAATCTTTGTCCTACTATCTGGCTATAATAGGTATGGCTACATTTCTCGGCAAAAAGACTATGCTCTACGCCAACGGAATCGGTCCTGTAAACAACTCTTCTAACTTTAAAAGAATATGCAGAGTTTTAAACAAAGCCGACATAATCACCCTGCGCGAACCTGCATCTTTGGAGGAACTCAGGCGTTTTGGGGTAAACGGCCCCGAAATCATAGTGACTGCCGATCCTGCTTTTAATTTGTTTCCCGCAGATACTACAGAGACGGACGAGCTGCTTCGTCGATTTAATATACCAACCGATGTTAAGTACTGTGTAGTTGCAATCCGCCCATGGAAGACAATGCAACACGATTTTTCGTCGCAGATTGCAGAGGTTTCTGCCTATATTAAAGAAAAATATAATATAGAAACCGTATTTTTGCTAATGCAACCTATACGCGATGCTAAAATCTGTCATTCTACGGCGGCACTTATAAAAAACGCCTATGTAATAGACACAGCACTTACATCTGCACAAGCGCTTGGAGTTATAAACAAAGCTGAGTTTGTACTTGGTATGCGGCTTCATTCTCTTATCTATGCTGCAAAATGCCACACACCCGTAATCGGAATCATATACGACCCCAAAATAACTTCTATAATGGAACATATGGGCCAGAAATACAGCGTTCCCGTAGAAAACCCAAATCCGATTACTCTTTGCAGATATGTTGACACAATAATAGAAAACCGCAACTCAATTATTGAAAATCTTAAAAACATCTCGGGCGAACTTTGTGAAAAGGCAAAAGAAAACGCCGTTTTTGCCCTTGATTTAATAGAAAAGTCTTCTACAAACCACGAAAACAAATGCACTCGCAAGGAGGATTGCAATGAATAATCTTTATATATTTAACCACATATTGGAGGACAAGGCGATTTCCGCATTGCTGCGTTTTAAAGAGTCGCACAACGAAACAGACTATTACATCGCCGCAAGAAGTTTTATCTCCTTTGCAGAGCATAGATATACAGACGGCGATATAATAAAAGAGTATATTCTTCGCGCGATGCTTGAGTATGAATCCCTGCCAGACATCACAAAGCTGAGAAACTTTCTGCGCCACGATGTCAAGGTTATTTTCAGCGAAATCCTCAATTTTGATTGGAATGGCCTTTTTATCCAGTGCGGGCTTTTGCCAATGAATTACATTGAAGTTCCAGGAGTTGAATGCGATATTCCGGGGTACACAAGTTCTGTTAAAACAATGTTGGATTGTTCATCTAACGAAGCCCTTGGCGGTGCAATTTTAGCACACACAGAGAGTTTTAACACGAGCATCCGAAGATTTATTTAGGCAATGGCTCCGGTTCCACTTATTTGCATAAACATACACTTATGTATATATATATTTTAATGTACACACAACAATTTTTGATAGATAGTATTGATTTTTATAAAATTCTGTGAGATAATAAATACATATTTTTTGTGCTTACAGTCGGTTTTTATATTTAAATCAAACATTGACAGGAGTGTAACCTGATGCAGAATCCAAAATCTGAAGAAAAAACTCAAAAAAGAGGCCTACATTCATCCCCCTCAAAAAAGGCTGGGATACTTCGCGTTGGCACAATAATTATTACGCTGATAGCACTTGCTTGTATTACATTGGTTGCCGTCGCAAATGGCTACACAAATGTTGTATACCCCAACACATATTTAGGCGGTTTGCCCATCAGCGGTATGAACGAGTCAGAACTGACTGAGGTTACAGCCTCTTTTTCAGAGAGCAAAATTAAAGGGGCGATAATACCCCTCTCCTGCAACGGAAACACGGCTGAACTTAGCGTAGACGACCTTAACATAAAATATGACCAACTGCAGACCAAAAAAATTGCATTGTCGTCCGGCAAGGGTCAAAACATTTTTGCAAATACAATTTCATTTGTAAAGCGCTGGTTTGTACCCGAAAATATAGAGCCATTCTTTGTGTACAACACAGACGTTATGGCGTCCGCAATTGATAGTGTTGCAAACGGGTGCGAGACAGAACCAGTTGGACACACCTTCGAAATTGGAGAGGACTCGGTTACTATTTTTGCCCCCACGATTGGTGTGAAAATAAACAGAGAGGCCGCAACTTCTGCTATATTAGGTCGTGTTTATGTCTACGACTTCTCGCCTCTTACCCTTATTCCAACAGAGACTCATCCAGGAGAGCTCAATTTTGACAAATTTTACAAATGGCTTACCTCAGAATCTGAAAACGCCTACTATGAAAAGACCGATGGCAAAATCGCAGTCATTAATTCAAAACCACAATGCAAGGTCGACAAGCAGGCAGCTAGAGATGCTATAGATTCCCTTAAAAACTCTGAAGAATTGTATATTACAATTCCTGCGGTTGTCACTCAACCGGAGCGCACAGCAAAGGTCCTTACCGAGAGGCTATACAAGGATGTGCTTGGCAGCTATACCACATATTTTGGCACAAGCACCGCAGCGCGTGCAAACAATGTGCGTCTTGCCGCGAGTAGGGTAAACGGCACAGAGCTTATGCCAGGCGAGGAATTCTCGTACGATAAGACAATTCTGCGCAGAACCTCCGCAAACGGATATATGACTGCAGGTGTGTATGTGGGCAACAAAGTAGAGAGCGGCATGGGTGGCGGTATATGTCAACCGTCATCAACTCTGTACGCCGCTGCTCTTTATGCAAATCTTGAGATTTTAGAGCGCCACAATCACTCTTTAACCGTGAGCTATCTTCCTCCCGGTCTTGATGCGACAATTGCAGAGGGATATCTTGATTTAAGACTCAAAAATAACACAAATTATCCGGTAAAGATTTCTGCAATCACAGAGGGTGGATCGCTTACCTTTAAGATTCTTGGCTATAACGAAAACAACACCTCCGTTGACATTCTGCGAAGTTTCAGCAACGGCAAATATTATGTCACGCGTGTTGTCAAAGAAAATGGAGTCGAGATAAAGCGCGAAGCAATGACATCGAGTGCATATGGTGTGCCCGAGGAGGACGAAGAACAAGAACCAGAGGATGAGGAGAAGAAAGAAGGCGAGGAAGGCGAGACACCTCCTGAAGATGAAGAAACCGAGACGCCAAACGGCGAAGGAACCCCTCCCGAGAACGCCTCTGAGAATGATCTTGCACCAGAACCAGAACCAGCACCAGCTCCTACTCCTGTACCAACCCCGGCGCCCGATACCACACAGGCACCGACTTTATCAGAATAAACTTAATACAAACTTCTTCGGGGATCGGTGAAATTCCGTACCGGCGGTAAAGCCCGCGAGCAGATAATCTGCTGATTTGGTGAGATTCCAAAGCCGACAGTCACAGTCTGGATGATAGAAGAATTATAGATATATAGTATGTGTATATTGTCCCGGAGCATTGCTCGTGGATTTTTTATAAGAAAGGATGATTTACATATGAGAAACAAAAAAGTCAACACCCTCGTCAAGATAGGCGCACTATCTGCAATTGCCTTTCTCCTTCAGTTTTTAGGAAGTGTCGTCGGACTGAATGTAGGCGGGTTTTTAACAATTGAATTTTCAGATCTACCTGCCCTCATAGGCGCATTTGCACTTGGTCCCTTGGCTGGTGTCTTGATTGAACTTATGAAAAATATATTGCATTGCTCTATTACATCAACAGGCTTTGTAGGAGAGTTTGCTAATTTTATTACTAACGGTATATTTGTTTTTACCGCAGGAGTTGTATATAAAAAGAACCGCACCTTAAAGGGCGCTCTTATCGCAACCATAACTGCTATATTTATAATGACCATGGCGGCAATATTGACAAACCTTTATATCATGCTTCCTATGTATATGCCAAAGGCAGACTTTGCAACAAAACTCAATCTTGTGCTTTATACCATTACCCCTTTTAACTTCTTTAGAGGCATGGCTTTGTCACTTCTCACATTTTTATTATATAAGCGTTTGACACCGATACTTAAAAAATAGAAAATCTCCCCCCAACGCAAAGCCTAAAAAAGCCGTGTTCTCCTACGATGGAAAACACGGCTTTTATCTAACTGCTATCGGGAAACAATTGATTACAATTACTTCTTTATCTCTTATACATACTGGATTTTTACGTCCATATCTATAACCTTTTTATCGGCTTCTGCGTTTCTTTTTTCAAAGAACTTAACCGCAACCTGATCAAACAAAGCATATGACAATACATCCTCGTCCTGCTTAATCCACTTTGCAGCTTCTGCCTTAAGCTTATCAAGTTCAGGTTCGATAAGGTCAGCCGGACGACAGGTTATAGCCTCCTCATTGCCAATAATCTGCTTTCTGAATTCTTCATCAATCGGCACGGGAGTGCGACCGTACTCACCCTTGCAGATACCCTTTGTTTCTTTTGAAACCATCTTGTATCTCTCGCCCATAATTACATTGAGAACCGCCTGAGTACCAACAATCTGGCTAGTAGGAGTAACAAGAGGAGGATATCCAAGATCCTTACGAACTCTTGGAATCTCCTTGAGAACCTCTTCAAACTTGTCCTCTTTACCCTGTTGCTTAAGCTGAGAAACAAGGTTAGAGAGCATTCCGCCGGGAACCTGATATTTAAGTGTATTGATGTCAACGCCCATAACTTTTGTACTCATAAGACCGCTATCTAAGAACTTCTCACGAAGTGGTTTAAAGTAATCAGCAATCTCTGTGAGAGCCTCAAGGTTGATTCCTGTATCATACCCTGTACCCTCAAGGGTTGCAACAAGCGGCTCTGTCGGGGGCTGAGATGTGCCAAGCGCCAATGGCGAAAGAGCACAGTCAACCACATCAACGCCTGCCTCAATAGCTTTGAGATATGTCATTGAGCCAACACCACTTGTGTAGTGAGTATGAAGCTGAATAGGAATCTTAACTGCTGCCTTGAGCTGAGACACCAAATCATATGCATTATAAGGAGTAAGCAATCCTGCCATATCCTTGATACAGATTGAGTCTGCACCGCAATCCTCATATTCCTTTGCAAGTTTTACAAAGAACTCGTTATTGTGAACAGGGCTGATTGTATAAGAAATCGCCGCCTGAACATGTCCTTTTTCTTTCTTTGTTGCATTTATTGCAGTCTGCAAATTGCGAACATCGTTAAGTGCATCAAAAATTCTAATTATATCAATACCATTTGCAATTGACTTTTGTACGAAATATTCAACTACATCATCTGCATAATGACGATAGCCAAGAACATTTTGCCCTCTAAAGAGCATCTGTAATTTCGTGTTAGGAGCTGCCGCCCTAATTTTTCTGAGTCTATCCCATGGGTCTTCGTTTAAAAAACGCAGACACGAATCAAATGTTGCTCCACCCCAAACTTCCATAGAGTGGTATCCAACCTTGTCCATAAGCGGAAGTGCAGGGAGAATTTCGTCAGTTGTCATCCTTGTAGCTATAAGTGACTGATGTGCGTCACGACAAATGGTTTCTGTAATTCCAACTTTGGCCATATATATTACCTCCTTTAATTATTTTTAAGTTTTACGCAATCCCCTGTGGTCTATAATTTGCAACCCGTCAGGGTTCCGGGGCGCAACTCTGCAAAAGCACACATTTTCACACCGCGTGCAGCATCACACCTCTATTTTGCGTACATTGCAAGGAATACGCCTGCCGCAACGGCAGAGCCGATAACTCCTGCGACATTAGGTCCCATAGCATGCATAAGCAAGAAGTTGGATGGGTTTTCCCTCTGTCCAACCATCTGCGAAACACGCGCCGCCATAGGTACCGCGGAAACTCCGGCAGAACCGATAAGCGGATTTATCTTTCCGCCTGTCAGTTTGCACATAATCTTACCAAGAACAATACCGCCGGCTGTACTGAAGCAGAATGCCACAAGTCCGAGAACAACAATACCAATGGTCTCACCGGTTAAGAAGGTCTCTGCCTTAGCAGTTGCACCAACTGTGAGCCCCAGGAATATGGTAATAACATTCATAAGTCCATTCTGTGCAGTCTTTGACAGTCTGTCAACAACACCTGTCTCTCTCATAAGGTTGCCAAGCATCAGCATACCAACCAGCGCTACCGCATCAGGAACAATAAGTGCAACAACAATTGTAACGATAATCGGGAAAACAATCTTCTCGGTTTTGCTTACAGGACGAAGCTGCTCCATAACTATCTGTCTTTCCGCTTTTGTTGTCAGCGCCTTCATAATAGGTGGCTGAATAACAGGGATAAGCGCCATGTACGAATATGCCGCAATAGCAATAGCCGGCAAAAGGTGTGGCGCAAGAGTCTTGGTTACATAAATCGCAGTAGGACCGTCCGCACCACCGATAATACCGATAGATGATGCTTCATTTACACCGAAGTTGATGCCCGGCACCATAGCGCCGAGAATTAACGCACCAAAGAATGTTAAGAAAACACCAAGTTGAGCCGCCGCACCGAGGAGTATGCTCTTTGGATTTGCAATCAGCGGACCAAAGTCTGTCATACAACCGATACCAAGGAAGATAAGCGGCGGATAAATACCAAGTTTAACACCAAGATAAAGAAGGTCCAAAAGTCCGCCCTGAGAGAATATCAAATCCATATTGAGATGCCCATCCACTAAAAACTCGGGATTTGTAAAAAACTCAGGATGCATCATAATCGCGCCTGAATTTGCAAACATCGGCAAATTTGAGAGCAGCATACCAAATGCAATGGGCATAAGTAAAAGAGGCTCAAACTGCTTTACAATTGCAAGGTACAAAAGTACGCATGCAATGATTATCATGAGCGGAGTGCCGATAACCTCAAGGAAGCTTCCGCCGCTTTTGAACGATTCAATCAACGCCGCAATTCCGGTGCTGCCCATAAAACTAACTATACTATCTAACACAAAATCACCCTTTCAAATAAATTTTAAGGGAATTAACCCAAGGATACAAGCAAGTCGCCTGTGTTTACGGTTGCACCAACATTTGCCGCAACTGCAACAACCTTGCCGGCAGACGGAGCCATAATTTCGTTTTCCATCTTCATAGCCTCAAGGATACAAAGTACGTCACCCTGATTTACACTCTGTCCGGGTTGAACAAGAACCTTAACTATGTTTCCTGGCATAGGCGCGTTTACACTTGTTGATCCTGCAGGAGCAGCAACAGGCGCTGGCGCCGCAACAGGTGCGGGTGCAGCAGCAGGTGCGGGTGCAGCAGCAGGTGCAGGTGCAGGAGCAGCAGTTGTAGCTGCGCCTACTTCTTCTACTTCTACTTCATAAGAATTTCCAGCAATACTTATAATAAATTTTCTCATAATAATAATTCCTTTCTTAAATTAAATTTTTACATTATTTATTGTTTGATGCCTATTTGTTAATACATCTGTAAGAATGAATTTTAATACTTTCAACCTGTGTATCAAGACTTGCAGCAATCGCAGATGCAAATATAGCAATTAAAGTATTCTCGTCTTTTACTTCCTTTGCAAAATTTCTGTCTTGCATTGAAGTCGGAGCCACTACACTTGCACTTGTATTTACCTTTGCAACTTCTTTTGCCTCATTCTTTTCAGTTTTTTGCCTATAGAATACCATTTTCATAATTATCATGGTAACCATAAGGATGATTAGAACCGCAAATACAATTATAAGACCTACTACGGTTACGCTTGCACCTGTCTGCAACGCTTCTGATAAAGACATTTTTCTTCCTCCTTCAATTTATTTTTTATGCTTTAATTTATTTACACTTTTTGATTTTGCAGAGTCTCTTCCTCTGCCCCCTACGGACTTGCCTCCAAGTATTCGCTTACTGTGTTCGGCAGACGATTTCTTGTCTGTTCCGATTTTTTTCAACATATTTACCTCTGACTCGCTAAGCTTTCGCCATTTGCCAAGCGGAAGATGTCCAAGTTTTAAACCAGCCTCTTCTATACGCTTGAGTTTTTTTACAATGCATCCAACTGCTTCAAACATCCGTCTGACCTGTCGGTTTCTGCCTTCGTGGATTGTTATCTGCACCTTTGCACCATATCTTGTAGCACCTATAACCTCTACTTTGGCAGGGCTTGTCCTAACTCCATCAAGCATTACCCCCCGACGAAGCTGAATCAGTGTGTCCATGCCGATATTACCCGTCACCTCTGCAACATATGTCTTCTCAATATTATTTTTGGGGTGGGTAATCTTGAATGTCAAATCACCATCGTTTGTCATCAGCAATAGCCCCTCGGTGTCATAATCAAGCCTACCTACCGGATATATGCGCACAGGGATTTCCTCTACAAGACTCATAACCGTATCACGCCCCTTATCATCAGATACCGTTGTCACAAACCCTTCCGGTTTGTTAAGCATAATATAAATCATCTTCTTCTGTACGGTTACGCGTCTTCCGTCAAACTCAACTATATCATTCTCTTCGTCGACTTTTACACCCATATCACGAATTATACTCCCATTTACGCTGACGCGTCCGGCTTTAATAAGTTCTTCCGCTCCGCGTCTTGAAGATATTCCGCAATCAGCAAGAAATTTCTGTAATCTGAGCATTTTCTATCAAATCCTCTTGTTTTATTTGTGGCATTTTTTTATTAATTTGTCAAATACTTCCGCAAAATTGCCCATGTTATCATTATATACCAATTTTGTTATTATTGCAATCCCTTTTTCCTAATTTAAAGTAAAGCAATTGTAAATATTTTCATAATAATTTGTGCAGATTGTATATTTTTTAACAATCTTCTCTGCCGACTATAAATCCTGCCCATTTGGCAAATGCTTTTCCTATATTTTTTATCAGACTTTTTCCAAAGTCTCTGACAGTGTTTGTGCTTTTTACATCCTCTTGTATCACAAGAGCAACATCCTCCCCGGAAACAAGTTCTGTACTTTGCAGCTCTCCCCCTTTTATATAAAACGCAATCTTGCCTACTCTCTCTCCTTTTTTAAGCGGAGCAGAAATTCCAGGATATAGCTCCGTTTCTAATACAAACTCCTCTCCTTTTGCCAAGGGATAGCAGATGGCTCTTTCAGGATACACAGGCACCACACCTTTGTATGACGAATTAACCTCAACCGATGTTACCGGCACAGTGTCCGATGCGAGAGTGGTGTATTTATAATTATCAAACCCAAAATCAAGCATAGCCGCATGATCGCTCCAGTCGTTTGGGGCATTGAGGGTTACTGCAATAAGAGTCATTTCGCCCCTTTTCGCCGCACTTACAAGGCACCTGCCCGCCGCCTTTGTAAATCCCGTCTTTACGCCAATGCAACCTTCGTACATTGAAAGTAATTTGTTGTGGTTAGACAGTGTCCTCGGATACGCCTTGCCCTCTCCCTCAATTTTGTAACTTTTCGAGGAAACAATTTCATAAAATTCAGGATTTGACAACGCATACGCCGTAATAATTGCCATATCCTCCGCAGTTGAAAAGTGATTCTCATCAGGCAGCCCACTAGGATTTGTAAAATGCGTATTCAAAACTCCCATTTCCACTGCCTTTTTGTTCATTAAATCCGCAAATTTTTCACAACTTCCCGATACAGCCTCAGCTATTGCGACCGCCGCATCATTTCCCGACGAGAGCATAAGCCCATACAATAGTTCTTTAAACGACATTTTTTCGCCTTTTTGGAGGTACATACTCGACCCCTCAACTCCGGCCGCAGTCTCTGAAACTTCTATAATTTTATCCATACCCTCATTGTTGTTCTCTATTGCGCATATGGTAGTCATAATCTTTGTAGTACTCGCCATCGGCAATCTCTTATCGGAGTTCTTAGAATATAAAACCCTGCCCGTAGTCATCTCTATAAGTACTGCCGAATGGGCAGAGACAGAAAGACCCTCCCCATAGCAAACGATGTGTGATGCTGATATATTCAAGATAATTACAAGCGCAAAAATCAGATGTAATATCTTCCTCACAAAACCACCCCTTTTAAGTTGCTTTTGTCACACATAATATATGCAAAGTTGGCTTTTCCTATGCTATTTATGAGGACGCGCGCACCCTCCATTAAACTTGTCATTTCGAACATAACGAGTGAAATTATATTTTAAATATAACCTCGGTTGTTTTAGTATTGTTTCATTCGGGATGACAACGAAACAACCGACTCACAAAGTGCCGTGCCGTAGCATCTTTTTCAGGCACATAATATCCGCTCCTACTTGACAAAAATATGGTTTTTTAGTATAATAAACTGATATATTTCTGTAAAATTATATTCATCTAAAAGCAAACACACAGGAGGTTTTTGGATTGAAAAAGTTTTTAGCTTTAGCAATGACAATTATTCTTACCTGCAGCAGTCTCAGTGTTTCGTCAAGGGAGCTTTTTACAGATGTTCCCGAGTCTGACTGGGCAGCACCTTACATTTACAACCTTGTAGACAGAGGAGTTGTCGGAGGATACGGAGATGGGACCTTCAGGCCCTGGAACAATGTTGAACGCTGCGAGTACGCAAAAATGCTTGTAAACATTGCAGGAATAGAACTTGTATCAAGCGCTGTATCTCCTTATGTTGATGTGCCGTCCGACCAGTGGTTTTTTCCTTACATAAACTCTGCACCTTTTATTACAGGCTATGTTGAAAACGGTACATTGTTTTTTGCGCCCGAAGACGCCGCAACACGAGAGGATGTTGCTGTTGCTATGGTAAAAGCCCTTGGCATCAATATATCCAGTTATAAAGGCTCGACTAATCTTTTATCCACTAAATTTTCAGACTTTAAAAGTATTTCAACCCATAATCTGCCGTACATAGCAGCAGCGGTTGACAAAGGTTTTATAACAGGCGACGCAGAAGGTACCTTCCGTCCCGGGGATCCGATTATTCGCGCAGAGGTTGTCGCTGTTCTTTGCAGAGCTTTTCCTGGCGTAAAGGAAGCAGAAACAGGCAAGCACTAAACAAAACGATTTATAAAACTTCCGCAAAGTTTCTTTAATGAGGGTTTTGGCAAATTGCGGAATTTTGAAAGGAGCATTCTTATGCCAGATATATGCAAGCTTTTTGGAAGTATGGTCTTTAACAACGCCACTATGAAAGCAAGGCTTCCAGAGGACACATACGAGCATGTCAAAAAAACCAAGGAAGAAGGCGTGCCACTCACCCGTGAAGTTGCTGATGTTGTTGCAAACGCAATGAAGGATTGGGCAATCGAGAAGGGCGTGACTCACTACACTCATTGGTTCCAGCCTATGACGGGGGTTACCGCAGAAAAACACGATAGTTTTATTTCCCCTGTCGATGATGGCAAAATTATTATGGAATTTTCCGGCAAGGAGCTTATTAAGGGTGAACCTGACGCATCCAGCTTTCCTTCAGGCGGGCTACGCTCTACCTTTGAAGCGAGAGGCTACACCGCATGGGACCCAACCTCCGACGCCTTTATAAAGAACGACATTCTTTGTATACCAACTATTTTCTGTTCCTATACAGGCGAGGCTCTCGACAAGAAGACTCCTCTTCTGCGCTCTCTCGAGGCGCTCAACACACAAGCGCTTCGTGTTGCGAAACATCTTGGGATGAATGATGTAAAGCGCATAAGCACCACAGTCGGTCCCGAACAGGAATATTTTTTGATTGACAGAAAAATGGCACTCAAGCGCCGCGACCTCGTCTATACAGGCAGAACCCTCTTTGGCGCCATGCCGCCAAAAGGGCAAGAGCTTGACGACCATTATTTCGGTGTTATCAAAACAAGAGTGTCTGAATATATGAAAGACCTTGATACAGAGTTGTGGAAACTCGGAGTCAGAGCAAAAACCAAGCATAACGAGGCGGCCCCCGCCCAACACGAGCTTGCCCCTATATTCTCATCGGGCAATGTATCTACCGACCACAATCAGCTCACTATGGAACTTATGAAAAAGGTTGCCGAGAAGCATGGTATGAAGTGTCTTTTGCACGAAAAGCCTTTTGCAGGGGTTAACGGAAGCGGCAAACACGACAACTGGTCTCTTGGCACAGACACAGGAGAAAATCTTTTTAAACCCGGTAAAAACCCAAGAGAAAACACGAGATTTTTGGTGTTCCTATGCGCTGTAATTAAAGCCGTTGATGAATATCAGGACCTTCTTCGTGTCTCTGTTGCAACCGCCGGCAACGACCACAGACTCGGGGCTGCGGAAGCACCCCCTGCGATAATATCAATGTTTATCGGCGAGGACCTTGCAGATGTACTCAAATCAGTTGCTGAGGGCAGCGATTACGAGCCGGGTAGCAAGCAGATAATGGAATCGGGCATTGATGCTCTGCCAAACTTCACAAAGGATGCAACTGACCGCAACAGAACATCTCCTCTTGCTTTTACGGGCAACAAGTTTGAATTTCGAATGCCAGGCTCAAGCCTGTCAGTTTCCGGTCCCAACTTTATACTCAACACTGCAGTTGCAGAGGCTCTTTGCCAGTTTGCAGACAGGCTGGATTCTGCAGATGATATCAAGTCGGAGATTGATAGCCTCTTAAAGGACACAATCAAAAAGCACGGCAGAATCATATTTAATGGCAACAACTACTCAAAAGAATGGGAAACCGAGGCAGAAAAGCGCGGCCTTCTCAATCTAAGAAGCACACCCGACGCCCTTCCCTACTTTATCCACGAGAAAAATATTGCGTTGTTTGAAAAGCACTCAATCCTGACCAGGGACGAGCTTGAATCAAGATATGAAATTAATCTTGAAAACTACAACAAGGTTATTAACATCGAGGCCCTTACCGCGCTCGAGATGGCAAGACAGGATATAATCCCTGCGGTTACAAAGTATGTAAAAATGCTTAGCGAGTGTGCAGTAACAAAAAAACAAATGGGCATTTCGGTTGATTGCTCTATGGAAGAAACATTGGTCGCAAAACTTTCTGATGCGCTCTCTCACCTGTTTGGAGAACTCGAAGCGCTTGATTATAAAATCAAGCGTGCTCACGAAATTACAGATGTACTTGAGGCAGCCAGATTCTATCATGATGAAGTCCTTATGAGCATGTCAACAATCAGAGGGCTTGCTGACGAAATGGAAGTATATACCGCCAAAGAATATTGGCCATTCCCAACCTACGGTGATCTTTTATTTAGCATTCAGGAATAATACTAAAATCGGGCGAATTTGCAGTCGCCCGATTTTGTTTTTTTTAATAAATTTTACCGAGAGATGCCAGTGTCGTTTCCCCGTAAAATTTATTGCAAAAATATCATTTTTTTTTGCAAAAAACCCTTGTGAAAATTGTGCGTTTATGGTAAAATATTAGTTAGAAATATACGCAAAAATTCAGCCTGTTTTGCCCCCATTATTTTACTCTGAAAAAAGGGTGGGGAATTGTTCGAAAAGGCTATGATTTAAGGAGAATATTATGAGAATTTTATGCGAGCAAGAAGTCCTCAGCGAGGCGGTTGCAACCGTATCGCGTGCTGTATCATCAAAGAGCACTTTGCCGGTGCTTGAGGGCATATACATAAAAGCAACCGAGGACGGCAAAATCAAACTAACTGGTAACGATATGGAAATTGGAATCGAGGCTATTGCAGATGCGGAAGTTATGCAACCCGGCGAGGTTGTTATAAACGCAAAAATGCTGACGGGTATTGTTCGTTCTCTCACCTTTGGGAAGGTAAGCATCGAGACCAATGATAAGAATCAGATTCTTATAAAAGGTGGCGGTGCAAAATTTGAGATTGCCGGTATATCACCTGATGATTTCCCCGACTTGCCGATTGTAGACGCTGAGTATTCGATCAGCATTCCTGCTAAAATCTTAAAGGATATGATTGCAAAATGCGGTTTTGCCGTTGCCTCAAGCGAGAACAACCCCATACTTACAGGCTGTCTGCTTGAAATTGAAAAAAGCGGTCTTACAATGGTTGCTCTTGACGGTTACAGAATGGCTATGTGCAAGACAAAAATGGAGAACAACTTCGAAGAAAAATCAATTATTATTCCGCAGAAGTCTCTTTCTGAACTTGCAAGAATAATCGGCGACACCGACGAGGATATCCGCATAAACGCAACATCAAGAAATGCCATCTTTATGTTTGACAACTTCAAGATGGTTACAAGGCTTATCGAGGGCAACTACATTAACTATCAAAATGTAATCCCCAAAGATTTCGCCATCGAAGTTGACTGCCAGACTGACAGATTGCTTGACTCTATCCAGAGAGTTTCTTTAATAATTCTCAACGATGTTATCAAAAGCCCGGTGCGCTTTAATATAGGCGAAGGCAACATTAACATTTCCTGCTCAACCATTGCAGGAAATGTAGACGACAACCTTGCTGTTGATATAAGCGATGCATCATTGGAAATTGGATTTTATAACAGATATCTTCTCGAGGCTCTCAGGGTTATTGATGCAGAGACAGTTACGCTTAAGTTCAATACATCTACAAGTCCGCTCGTTATTGTACCGGAGTCAGGAGATGACTTCCTCTATCTCATTTTGCCCTTGAGATTACACGCTGAATAAACAAGAGCCGCCGCAACATCAACCGAGGGGAATGGTTAAATATGAAAGCCTTGCATCTAAATCTTATTAACTTCCGCAACTACGAACAACAGGAGCTTGACTTCAAAGACGGCGTTAATATAATATCGGGAGACAACGCACAGGGCAAAACCAACATTTTGGAGGCTATATACTTTTTTGCTATGGGAAAGTCCCCAAGAACGCGTCGCGATGCTGAACTTATAAGGCATGGCCAAAACAGTGCGAAGATTTGTCTTGATTTCTCTGACAGCAACAGAGAAAATCATCTTGAGGCTGAAATCTTCCGTGATAAACGAAAGGTAATATCTGCAAACGATATACCGCTTCGCAAAAATAGCGAGCTCGTGCGGAGATTTAATGTAGTATACTTCGGGCCCGAGTATTTAGGTCTTGTAAGGGAAGGGCCTCGACTCAGACGACAGAATCTCGATATTCTGATTAGCCAAATACGGCCAGGATACCTTAGCGCACTTGCCGAAATGCGAAAAATTGTTGACAGCAAAAACGCTCTTCTTCGTATGGAACGCCCAAACCGCACCATGCTTGATATAATGGACGAAAAGCTCGCTGCTGTTTCTGCAAACATCATAATGTACCGTTCGGTATACATTGACAAGATTGCACACATCGCTGGCACACTTCAGGATGACATATCAGGTGGGAGCGAATCTTTGGAGCTTAAATACATCTGTTGCATCGGCGATGTAACAGGGCTTGATTTTGAAAGCATTACAAAAGCACTGAGCGCAAAGATTGCAGAGTCCAGAGAGCGCGAAATTCGCCTTGGTGAGACAATCGTCTCGCCGCATAGAGAAGATATAGGTTTCTTTATAAATGGAACAGAGGCTAAACTATACGCTTCTCAGGGGCAACAAAAAACAATTGTTATGGCGCAGAAACTTGCAGAAGTCGAGCTTATAAAATTAGAAACAGGCGAAACACCTGTTCTGCTGCTGGATGACATAATGAGCGAGTTTGACAAAAAAAGGCGCGAGTATATACTTGAGCATATCAAGGATATGCAGATAATCATTACCTGCACAGACACCGACGGTATGACGATTCCTTATGATGCACAGCGCATCACGGTATCAGGCGGCAGGGCAGAAGTTGTCATGGATTGAAAATTCAGGGAGGCAGATACAAATGTATTTACACCTTGGCAAAGGAACGGTAGTAAACACTGCCGACATAATAGCAATAATGGATCTTGAGAGTTCATCAATATCTCCAAACACGCGACAGTTTCTCAAGGTTATTGAGGACAAAGGTTGCGTCCGCAATGTGTCAGAGGAAATCCCAAAAACCTACATTGTGTGCGAAATCGATGGACAGTCAGTTGTCTATGTAACAAACATCTCTTCAAAGGCACTTGCCGGAAGAGTCGAAAAATATAACTAATCAGACATTTAATCCAAACAATATACGAAATAGGAGTTGATTTAATTGGCAGAAGAACATATTACAAGCGTTCCTGTAGAAAATGAATATGATGCCAACCAAATACAGGTACTTGAGGGGCTTGAAGCAGTCCGCAAACGCCCCGGCATGTATATAGGATCTACATCATCAAGAGGTCTTCACCACCTTGTATACGAAATTGTAGACAACTCAATCGACGAAGCCCTTGCGGGTTTCTGTAAAAACATAGAAGTTGTTATCGAGTCAGACAACTCTATCACTGTTACAGATGATGGTCGTGGTATACCTGTTGGCATGCACCCCAAAATGGGCATTCCGGCTGTTGAGGTTGTGTTTACTATACTCCACGCAGGAGGCAAGTTCGGTGGCGGTGGATACAAAGTATCGGGCGGCCTGCATGGTGTTGGCGCGTCTGTTGTTAACGCGCTTTCTGAATATCTTGAAGTTGAGATTTCTGACGGAGAGCATATCTATACACAAAGATACGAAAGAGGTGTAAGCTGCGGCGCCCTCAAACAAATCGGCGATACTGACAGGTCAGGCACAAAGGTACACTTCAAACCGGACGCAGAGATATTTGAGGACTTGGTATACGATTTTGATATACTTCTTTCTAGATTGAGAGAGCAGGCATTTCTTAACGCGGGCGTTCATATAATACTTCGTGACAAACGCAGCGGAGTCTCCGAGGACAAGGCTGTCGCAGACATGAGATACGAAGGCGGTATCCGCGAATTTGTTACCTATATCAACCGCAACAAGGAAGCAATTCATCCTGATGTTATATATGTAAACTCTGTCCGCGAAAATTCCGAGGCAGAGGTTGCCTTGCAATACAACGATGGCTATACCGAGAATATTATCAGTTTTGCCAACAACATCAACACTACCGAGGGTGGTACGCACGAGGTCGGCTTTAAGGCAGCACTTACAAAGGTTATAAACGATTATGCGAGAAAGTATAAGTTCTTAAAGGATAACGACGAGAATCTCAAAGGCGAGGATGTGCGCGAGGGACTTTCCTGCATTATCAGTGTCAAGGTTACCGAAGCACAGTTTGAGGGTCAGACCAAGACCAAACTTGGTAACAGCGAGATGCGCTCTATCGTCGAGAAGATGGTTAACGAAAAACTCAGCGAATTCTTTGAGGAAAATCCCTCAATTGCCAAGATAATTGTTGACAAATCTCTTACAGCATCAAGAGCGAGAGAGGCTGCAAAACGCGCAAGAGAGAACACAAGACGAAAGGGCGCACTCGAAAGTGCTTCGCTTCCGGGTAAGCTTGCAGACTGCTCTGACAAGGACAATACCTATACCGAGATATACATCGTAGAGGGAGATTCTGCGGGTGGTTCTGCAAAGCAGGGACGAGACAGGCGTTTTCAGGCTATACTTCCTCTTTGGGGTAAGATGCTCAACGTTGAAAAGGCAAGGGTTGATAAGGTGTACGGCAACGACAAGCTTATGCCTGTTATTACTGCACTTGGCGCAGGCTTTGGCGAAGATTTTAATCTTGAGAAACTTCGCTACGGCAAGATAGTTATTATGGCCGATGCCGATGTCGATGGTGCACACATCAGAACTTTGCTCCTTACCTTCTTCTTCAGATTTATGAGACCTCTTATCGAAGCGGGCCATGTATATATTGCGCAGCCACCTCTTTACAGAATCACAAGGGGCAAGGTTCACAAATACGCATATAGCGACGCAGAGCTTCGCACCATTCTTGACAATATGGAAGAGGGCAGACAGCCGTCTATCCAGAGATATAAGGGTCTTGGTGAGATGGATCCTGAGCAGCTTTGGGAGACAACCATGAATCCCGAAACGAGAGTTATGCTAAGGGTTAACCTTGAGGATGCGCGACAAGCGGACGAAACCTTTACAATTCTTATGGGTGACAAGGTAGAACCAAGACGAAAGTTTATCGAGGATTACTCATCGACAGTTGTAAATCTTGATATATAAGAGGGGTTGAATATGATTAAAATAGAAAAAGCCTCTGTTATGAATTTCGATGGTGCCATAAGAGGCGCACGAAATCCTCTTAACAGCTGGGACAGAATTGACAGCCACATTGACGCAGACGGGAACTATATTCTTGGCAAAAACGATTTAAATCTTGCAAAAAAGCTATGCAAGGCAGGCAGTGATCACCGCAAATTTATTCGTCAAATTTTAGTATGTGTTGACATTACTGCTCCGCTTTACTGGTGGAAGGAATTTGACACATACAAGGTAGCAACCGTTGCAAATTCTACAAGCACTATGCATAAAATTCACAGCAAGCCATTTGAGATTGATGACTTTAGCCATGACCACCTGACAGACGGAGGAAAAGCAGCGCTTGATAAGATGATAGAATTTCTCGAAGAAGCAAGATTACGCTTTATCACCGACAAGAGCAAAGATGATTGGTACGATATGATTCAACTTCTACCCGAGAGCTACAATCAGACAAGAACTGTAACGATGAACTACGAAAATCTTTTGAACATGTACTTCGCGCGTCGAACACACAAACTCCTCGAGTGGCATACATACTGTGACTGGATTTTATCGCTTCCCTACACAAAAGAGCTTTTTTTGCAGGATGAGGTCTAAATTCCTTGACAAAGCATGAAATTTGTATTATTATAATGATGTATTATGAAAGGTGAGGTGAATACAAATGGCTTATACAATTAACGATGATTGCATCAGCTGTGGCGCATGCACAGACGCATGTCCTGTAGGCTGTATCGCAGAGGGAGACGGCAAGTACGTTATCAACGCTGACGAATGTATCGATTGCGGCAGCTGCGCAGGCGCATGTCCTGTAGACGCTCCTCAGGCGTAAGCATTTGCTGATAATGTAAAATCAAAGGGGGTTGTTTTATACAACCCCCTTGTTGTTTATAAGGTGATTATATGAACGAAAAACTCTTCACAGACGGCGTAGCATTTCTGTCAGGCAAAGTCTCGAAAGAACAGGTGGCGCAGTTTGACACCTACTCAAAACTGTTAGTTGAGTGGAACGAGAAAATGAACCTGACCACTGTTACAGACCCTGACGGAATATCAATCAAGCATTTTCTTGACTCGATTCTGCCAATTTATTATATTGATTTTTCACAATTTAAAAGTATTGCCGATATTGGTACAGGGGCAGGGTTTCCGGGACTTCCTATAAAGATAATGTGCCAGAACATAAACCTTACCCTTATCGACTCATTAAACAAACGCATCAATTTTTTAAATAATGTTGTTCAAGACCTTGAACTTAATAATGTTCAATGTATTCATGGCAGAGCAGAAGAACTCGGGCATAAATCCGAACTGCGAGAGCAGTTTGATGCGGTTGTCTCAAGGGCGGTAGCAAATATGACTGTTCTTTGCGAGTACTGTCTGCCATTTGTTAAAATCGGCGGATACTTTATTGCCCTGAAATCAGAAAACGCCGAGGATGAACTGTTATCTGCAAAACCGATGATAGGCACACTCGGCGGTGAAGTTGAGGATGTAATTGATGCTCCACTTCCTATGTCTGACATTACCAGAAAGTTAATCGTTATTAAAAAGATTAGAGAAACCGATAGAAAGTTTCCAAGACGGGCAGATAAAATTAAAAAAGGGAAATAACTATAAAACCGTGGCATTTGTCACGGTTTTTGTCTACTTTTATCTTATTATAAAATAATTCTTCGCAATTTGTATGTGAAAACTTTTTGCAATTATACAAGAGATTGTGGTATAATATGTAAAAAGATACAATTTATTCCAGTTATACAATTGAGAGGAGATATATGGATATGATAAATTACAAAAGAGAAGGAACCGTCAGGGAAATAAAGAGACACGTACCAGAGGCAGATACCTATGTTACGCAAAATAGCAGAAATTTTACAAAATGCGGAGAAGTGAGGACTATTCCAATTAAAAATATTTTTCCAAACCCAAACCAGCCAAGAAAAGACTTTGATAAAGCAGCGCTTCAGGATCTGTCAATTTCAATAATGGAGTACGGTCTTATGCAACCTATTTCAGTCAGGCAGATAAGCCCGTTTGACTATGAGCTTATAGCGGGCGAGAGAAGGCTTACCGCGTGCAAAAACCTTGGTATGACATATATTCCGGCAATTGTTATGCGCGCATCTGAAACCGATAGCGCCATACTTGCCCTGATCGAGAATATACAGAGAGAAAACCTTAACTACATAGAAGAAGCCGAGGCGTTTTGCAGCTTAATTTCAGAGCATGGCCTAACACAGGAGGAACTTGCAGATAAGCTTGGCAAAGGGCAATCTACAATTGCAAACAAAATACGGATTTTACGATTATCATCAAAGGTGCGTGAAATTTTGACAAACAACAACCTTACCGAGCGACACGCAAGAGCTTTGTTAAGACTGCCTGAAGAGAGACAACAGATGCGAATACTCAAAATAATAATTAGCAGAGGTCTTAATGTCGCCAAAACCGAGGAGCTTGTAGACAAACTTCTTAAGGGTCCGTGTCAACCACTTGTGGAGCCCAAAAACATGCGTGTTTTTAAGGATTTGAGAATATTTACTAATACTATTCGCCAGGCTGTTGACATGATGAAACGCTCTGGCATAGATGCAAAGGCAAAAAAACGCGAGAGCGACAATTACATTGAATATACTATTCTTATACCAAAAAGCGAAGATGATTAAGCCTATCCCTCATCATCAACATAAGTGAATGATGAGGGATAACAGTTTCTATTGCATTTTCTGTAAATTTATGCAATAATATTTACAAAAAGGAGGATGCCCTATGAAAGAGAAAATATATACCATACCAGTAAACGAAGCCTTCGATGTTCCCGGCGAATGTCCCTTTTGCACTCTTACACAAAAGCTTGAGATGGATATACTTGACTACATTCTTGGCCCTTCTTATATGGAAGAAGACATTAGAGAAGAAACCAACAAATATGGCTTTTGTGAACATCATTACGATAAAATATTTCATGGTGGCAACCACCTTGGTGTAGCCCTGATGGTCAGCACTCATTTAAAAAAGATAAACACAGACCTCGATGAAATACTTGAATATATGCTGCGCGCCGAGAAGAAACGAGGTCTTTTTAAAAAAGAAGACACCCCCTCTCCCCTTGCCGAGTATAGTGATAAACTCTCAAACTCTTGCTATGCGTGTATGCGTATGGAGGCAAGAATGAAAAACTATATTGATACCTTCTTCTATCTTTGGGAAAAGGAACCGGAATTTCGCGATAAGGTTCTCGGTGGCAGGGGTTTTTGCCTTAAGCACTTTTCAAAAATAATGGAAATCGCATTGGAGCGTATGAGACAATCGAAGTTTTCTGATTTTGCAAATGCGATTATACCTCTGCAGAAGAAGAATCTTGCGCGTATCGACGAAGAACTTGATTGGTTTATTCGGAAGTTTGATTACAGATTTCAAAATGATTCTTGGGGAAATTCAAAGGACGCCCCCGAGCGAGCAATACAAAAGATTTCTTCCATGAATATAAAAAAATAATTATAAAAAACGGGCTATTCCCTCACCCCAGATACAGTCAACGCAGATAACAGCTGTTTCGCAGTTGATTTTGTCTTGATTAAAATTTTATAAACGCGGAATAATAAAAATAATAGAAAAATCACTTGACAAATTAGCGCCAGATATGATATACTTACAAGGTCGCAAAAAAATGAATACGGAGAGGTGTCCGAGTGGTTTAAGGAGCTAGTCTTGAAAACTAGTGATGCGAAAGCACCCAGAGTTCGAATCTCTGCCTCTCCGCCATTTTTCTTTTTAGGGCAAATTTTAATATTTATAAATTCGGAGAAGTACTCAAGTTGGCCGAAGAGGCGCCCCTGCTAAGGGTGTAGGTCGTGAAAGCGGCGCGAGGGTTCAAATCCCTCCTTCTCCGCCAAAAACTGAAAACACCCTGTTGGGTGTTTTTTTGTTTTTATCGGGGGGATTTGAAGCCGAGCGACGCAGGCGCGTGGGCATCGAGCAGCGACCGCGTCCGGTGGACGAAACAGGGAGCGCGGAGATGGTGCCGCAACACAATGAAATCGAGCAGCCTTTTGCGATGATTGAATTGATGTTGCAAACGGCTCGCTTTAGCGAGAAATCCCTCGCATCGTAGCCACCATTAAGCAAGTCATTTTTAGAATGACTTGCTTTTTGCTTTTCTTCTGTGTTTATTTTTCTCAAATACTCTATTAAATTCTTTGGAGCATACCCATTTAATTTAAGGTGTACCACTTTCAAACTTGTTCAGGTCTGCTTTCAGCTTGCTATGTCTTTAATTATTGATAGAACACAGAAACTATATCATTTACTTTTAATCATTTAAAAGCATAATAAGATGGTTTTTGTATTCTGTCAAATTAAAAAATATTACTCTTTTTTGTCTTTTCTGTGAAAACTATTGCACTTTTTGTATAAAAATGGTATAATAATTAAAAATCATTAGGAGGGTTATTATGTTTGAAAATCTAAATGAACTAATTTTTAATGATATTGGGGAAACCTTAAAGAAAATATCAAAGTTTTTATTCTACTTTTGTTTGGTTATTGGTGCTATTGTAGTTGTTGTAGGTGTTATAATGTTTTTAAGTGGCATTGATGAATATACCTCCTTTTCCGAAGGTCTTAATTGTACTTTAGAAGATGCTATTAGATGGGATACTTTGTATGCTTCTTGTTATTATGGTAAAGTAACAACGAAAATTGGTTTTTGGATAGCACTTTCTTCACTGGGTGTTATACCAATGTATGCTTTTGGTGAACTTGTAAACTCTGCAAAGAAAATAAAGGAACTCTTATCAAAAACTGATAATAATTAAACATTTGTCTAAAAAGACTGCTCTTTGTGAGTGGTCTTTTTAACTATATAAATAAATCTTTTTCAAATCTTGTCTTTCTGCACTATGAGAAAGATGTCTTTGAATAACATATTTTTCTGCTTTTTCTCTTTCCCAACCTTTGGAGACATAGTGTTCAACTGCCAACTGACAATTAATCTCTCTGTTGAGAGTGAAACCATCATATCTTTTGAATAATATCTTATACTGTTTATTTACTCCCATATTGTAAAACTCCTTTTTTACCAAAAGATTTTATTTTCAAAAAGTAAGTCTTCTATCTGCATACTCCTATACAAGACCATTTCAATGGTTACTGGTATTGTGAAATAAAACTCGCTTTTTGGTATGGTTGGTCCTTCTCCGCCACCAAAAGACAAGTCACATCGTGGCTTGTTTTTTGGTTTTGGAGAGGATTTGAAGCCGAGCGTCGCAGGCGCGTGGGGGAGGAACACGAGCGCATCCAGTGGATGAAACAGCGAGTGTGACGAGTGGCAGCAACACAATGAAATCGAGCAACCCCTTGCGATGATTGAATTGATGTTGCAAACGGCTCGCTTTAGCGAGAAATCCCTCGCATCGTAGCCATCAAATAACCTTAACTTTGATAAAAAAGTTGGGGTTATTTTGTTTATTATACTTTTTATCGGACAACAATTGTGATATAATGTGATCAAACAGATTAGAGAGGAGTAGTGTAATGGGGTGTATCTTGGAAAAAATCACGAGTATAAAAGATATTTATATTTCATCTGAAGAGTTTTGCAAAGTTAATGCTCAAAGTTGCGACTGCTTGGATTTAATTATTGATACAGGTGAACATATGGTATCCGTTGAATATTTTAAGGGAGGAGATTATTGGTGGATAGATCTGCATAAGATAACAGAATTTGAAAAAGACGAATACAAATATAAAGTGGTTATGAATGGCGAAGTATTTAAACTTGAAAAGATAAATTATGACCATGATGGCTTTATAAATGCTCTAAAGTTTAAGTGTAACGATGTATTTTTATTTATTTTTGCTGATGAGTACAATTTGATTTTAACCAAAAGTAAATATGACCTTTTAGATGAAACAGGAGAACTTTACGACGAAGAAGCAACACTTACGATTATATATAATACTTAAATATAATGATAAAATAAAAATGCACCCCTTTATAAAAAGGTTCATACCCATTTTGTAAAGGGGTGCAAAAATACAGCCTATGTACCTTTTATGAAAATTGCGGTCATTTGCCAAAAACTGAAAACACCCTATTGGGTGTTTTCAGTTTTTATCGGAGAGGATTTGAAACCGAGCGAAAAGCATTTGATTGATTGTATGTTTACAAATCAACAATGTATATGTATGTTTTCTTGATTTGTTGCAAATAATGTGATACAATAAACTAACAAATTTTTAATAGAATTAAAATTTATTATATCACAAAGCACTATTTTATTACATCTATGCACTAAGTGGGTGACTATATGAAAAAATTTGATGGAATGCTGATTTGTACAGACCTTGACGGCACTCTCCTTTGCAGCGACTTTACTATATCGCAGGAAAACATTGACGCCATAGAATATTTTAAATCAGAGGGTGGCTATTTTACTTTTATTACAGGCCGTATGCCCTCTTATGTTAAATACATTTGCGATGCAATCAATCCAAACTGCCCGTTTGGATGTATCAACGGCGGCGGACTGTATGACCACACTTCTCAAAAGTATATCTGGACACATGGACTGCCAAACTCTGTTATTGAACTTGTAAAATACGCAGAAGAAAATCTCCCCGAAATTGGAATTCAAATCAATACATTTGACACAGTGTACTTTTGCAAAGAGAGTAAAGCAATGGCTCGTTTCCGCGAAATTACTGGGGTGCCAAACACTGTCTGTAACTATAACGACATAAAAGAGCCTATTGCAAAGGTTCTCTTTGGTGATATAGAAAGTGAAAATATTTTAAAGTTGCAGCGACTTCTTATGACTCATCCTATGTCAAAGGATTTCACCTTCTACCATTCAGAAAAAACGCTGTATGAGATAGTCCCTAAAGAAATTCACAAAGGGTTTTCAATACAGAAACTCTGCGAAATTTTAAACCTAGATATTAACAAAACAATAGCGATTGGTGATTATCACAATGACATAGATATGCTTCGCACGGCCAAAATCGGCGTTGCAGTCTCAAACGCCGCACCTGAAATTAAAGCAATTGCCGATTATATAACCGTCAGTAATGACGAACACGCAATTGCTGCGATTATATCTGATCTTGACAGCGGAAAACTTAAAATATAGAAAAGAGGAAAGTACAAAAGTCCTTTCCTCTTTTATCTTGCATAAACCTTTAAAACTATTATCGTCATATCATCCTCAAGCTCGCCTCCACAAAGAGATGATGCCTTCTCCATTATTCTGTCCGCAAGCTCCTGCGGTGGCATACCCTCTTCTGACTCTTTGACCATGTTTTTTATCCATTCTTCACTTCCGCCCTTTGTTTGCAACCCATCGCTGAGCATTACTATTACATCTCGATCTGTAACCTTGTGGGCAAATGTCTCTATCTCAACCTCCTGCATTACTCCAACGGGCAATGATGCCGCTCTGACTGTTTCTACCTCATTGCCTCTTTTGATATAGCTTGGCTCTGCTCCGTTTTTAACAAATTCGGCATCTCCGCTAAACAAATCTATTACGCACATATCCACCGTAGCAAACGCCTCTTTTGCTGATTTCATTACCATAATCGAGTTTATTAGTCTTACTGCAACAGACTTGTCAAAACCCGCCTCTAAAAAATCTCCAAGCAATTTTACTGTTGCGCTACTGTCACGGGCAGCGCGTACTCCTGTACCCATTCCATCGCTTATTGCTGCAGCAAATTTGCCATTACTTAAATATCTTGTTGTACAGTTATCGCCATTTTCTATAGCCTTTCCTTTTTTTGAAACTCCTGTCTCCACTATATATCCCTCAGGCTGAGTATACCTCATTAGAATTCCTGACGGTATTCCGGTCACACCAATCAAAACCATCCTGACGCCAAGTACACTTTTTAAAACTTTTTCTGTCATTCTTTGTATCTTACACGGCTCATCTGTTTTGTCTACCTCAATATACGCTGTGTATCTGCCCTTTGCATTAATTGTCACATCCACATCAAATACATCAATATTTTTTTCCTTCATTCTGGCCCTGATTTCTTCTACCGTACCGACACTTAACTTCTCCTCACATATTTCGTTTGAGATATTATCAAGAATCTGCGCCATACTTCCGAGTTGCTGACCTGCAAGCTCACGATTTTCTTGCAGTTTGCTCTTCCATACACAATTTATTTTATATATTTCATACAGTCTATTTATCTCACGCACTATAGACCTAGTGCGAAGACATCTCTTTTCAAAAAATTCATCAATTGTGTTTTCGTTTAGTTCGCCCTTTTCCTCCATCCTGCCAAGCATCCGAAACATCGCCTGATATGTTGAATCAAATCCGGTAACCCAACACTCACTGACTCTTGAACATTTTTTGCACACACGATTTGCAACCCCGTCAAACATTATCGAGATATCCTCCATATCAATTTTGTCAGGTTCGTCCGACAAACTAAAAAATGTCTCCGCCAAAATTCTGAAGGAATCAGCCGCAGAATTAAGCCTCATTTTTGTAAAATCTCTGTACTTTGCCTCTTCAATATTACTTTGTCTGACACCTGCAATTCGTCCAATATTTCGCATAAGCGACTCAGGTGTTAAAATTACCGCAAGTACGGCTACAGGAATATCCATATATCCAAGTGGCAATAGCCCTTTTTCGCTGCAATATATGGCAAGTAGTGTCGCCGTTACTGCCATCGAAACACAGACAGCTGTTTTTCCGTAATACGCAGCAGCTGTACATATCGCCCCGCAAATAACAAAAACCGCTGTCTTAAGCATAATGTCGCTGTCTACGCCAAGCAATATTCCTACTGCCACCGAACAAATTGCTACGCCACCTACACTTTTGCACATGGCAAACGCTATTACGAGCCACAATCCTGCCACATTCGCCGCAGACAGAAACTCATCTATCTTAATACTTTTAAGCCCAAGGAATATTATTGCCACTAAAAAACAGCCATAGATTTTCTCGTCTTTATTCATAGAGAATATTTTTCTTCCATTCTCTGCAAACACCCCGCTTGTGCGCTCAAATACCATTGCGCCAAGCACTGTCATTACAACATCACACAACAGTTGCAAAACTCCGCCGAGAGAAAATCCAATCCATATCATTTCTCCAATTTTGGCAATTGCAATCGAAATTCCCGCAGCACAAATAGCAAAAAATGGAGAAATATCTTCATCTCCGTTTCCTACTGCAAACAAAAAAATTAGATATATAACAATCGAGCATATGTATCTGGCGGCAATTGTTATATCCAAAAGGCTCAAGTATCCAAGCGCCACCATAATCGCGCTTATTATCGCAGATCGTGAAAATCTCCTTTCGATTGAGAGAAATGACATTCCAAATGGCGCATATCCCGCAAACGGCATAGCGCGCGCTATTAAAATACCAATTGTCCTAACCATAACGCTGTAAATGAACACCGCTCTCTTTTCGCCGTCTTTCCATATTCCTCTTTTATTTATAGGAATACCCAGTTCGTTTGTTTGTTCCATAATACCACCTCTTATCTTTAGTAACACACAAATATTATATCCATATTTTACCATTTTTTCTGTCGAAGTGAGGTAGTATTTTGCAAAAGTTTTCGACTATTTTCCCGAATTATAAGAAAGAAATTATTCCAGCCATAATTATAAAAAATCCAAGCACTGCACCTGCAATCAGCAAAAGCGTTGTTCTCGATGCACTTTTCTTTCCTATTGGCCCTTCAACGAGACTAATATAGTTGTTTATAATTTCCTGCGCCTCTGCAACAATAGCACTGCCTGCACTACCGCCACTTTCATAAGCAGAATTTCTTAAAACGAATATCGCTTGTTCTATTGATCCCGACTTAATATTATTTATAACTACTGCTCTTTTACCTTTTCTGTCTGTCATAATAATCCCCCTGAAATATTAGGTTTACAGGTATTATTTACACATTTAGTAAATTTTAAACATTTTTGCAACAAAAAAAAGGAATGTGATAAATCACATTCCTTTTTTGAAATAAGTCTTTCTTATTTAATAACTTCAGTAACAACGCCTGAACCTACTGTTCTACCACCCTCACGGATAGCGAAACGGAGACCTGGCTCGATAGCGATGGTTGTTGTAAGTTCAACATCCATTGTTACGTTGTCACCAGGCATACACATCTCTGTACCAGCAGGAAGGTTAACTACACCAGTAACGTCAGTTGTTCTGAAATAGAACTGAGGTCTGTAGTTTGTGAAGAATGGAGTATGACGTCCACCCTCTTCCTTAGTAAGAACGTAAACTTCGCCCTTGAACTGTGTGTGAGGTGTGATTGTACCTGGCTTTGCAAGAACCTGTCCTCTTTCGATTTCGTCTCTTGCAACACCACGGAGAAGTGCACCGATGTTGTCACCAGCTTCTGCATAGTCAAGAAGCTTTCTGAACATTTCGATACCTGTTACAACAACTTTTCTTGATTCTTCAGCAAGACCAACGATTTCAACTTCGTCAGACATGTTAAGCTGACCTCTTTCAACACGGCCTGTAGCAACTGTACCACGACCTGTGATTGAGAATACGTCCTCGACAGGCATCAAGAAAGGAAGATCGCTCTTTCTTTCAGGTGTTGGGATGTAGCTATCAACAGCTTCCATAAGCTCGTGGATACAAGCGTACTCAGGAGCAGAAGGATCTGTAGATGCACTCTCAAGAACCTGGAGACCTGAACCCTTAACGATCGGAATATCGTCACCGGGGAACTCATACTCTGTGAGAAGGTCTCTGATTTCCATTTCAACGAGCTCGAGAAGCTCAGGATCGTCAACCTGGTCAACTTTGTTCATGAATACAACGATATAAGGTACGCCAACCTGACGTGAGAGAAGAATGTGCTCTCTTGTCTGAGGCATAGGACCATCAGCAGATGATACAACCAAGATTGCACCGTCCATCTGAGCAGCACCGGTGATCATGTTCTTAACATAGTCAGCGTGTCCTGGGCAGTCAACGTGTGCATAGTGACGGTTGTCTGTTTCGTACTCAACGTGAGCTGTAGAGATAGTGATACCTCTTTCTCTTTCCTCAGGAGCCTTATCGATCATATCATAAGCCTCGTACTGAGCCTTACCACCCATAGCAAGAACCTTTGTTATTGCAGCGGTAAGAGTTGTTTTACCATGGTCAACGTGGCCAATTGTACCAATGTTAACATGGGGTTTGCTTCTTTCAAACTTTTCCTTTGCCATTGTTAAATTCCTCCTAAAATATAAATACCTTTTAATTAATTTACATAAATCTTTTCTCTATTTTACTATGAAACCAAAATAATTTCAATAGTTTTTTGAAAAAAGTTAATTTTATTCCTCAGATTTGCTGCGCTCTTTAATAATCTTTTCAGCAATGCTCTTAGGAAGTTCCTCAAAGTGGCTTGGTTCCATAGAATACTGACCACGGCCCTGAGTTCTTGAACGAAGTTCGGTTGCGTAACCAAACATTTCTGAAAGCGGAACGTGTGCAGTGATTTCCTGTGCACCTGTTCTTGCCTCCATACCCTGAATCTGACCACGGCGTGAGTTAAGGTCACCCATAACATCACCCATGTAGTCTTCAGGAACATTTACAACGACCTTCATGATAGGCTCCATAATAACGGGGTTACCCTTCTTACAAGCTTCTTTGAAAGCCATTGAACCGGCAATCTTAAATGCCATTTCTGATGAGTCGACTTCGTGGTATGATCCGTCAACAAGAGTACACTTAACATCAACTACAGGGTAACCTGCAAGAACACCTGTTTCCATAGCGCCCTGGATACCTGC
>JAZLDW010000038.1:0-4543 GCA_045614945.1 Clostridia bacterium
CCCTGTTGTGGCAAAGAACTGTCCCTCTTTGCGAAAGAGGGACGAGCGCAGCGGGCGGGAGTTCGGTAAATAAGATTTTGCAAAAAATAGAATTATATGGTACAAATTGGAGATACAATAGTTTCGTTCGACCTTTTTCAGGAGTATTTCTTCTGTAACTTCTCGCACTGCAAGGGCATCTGCTGTGTCGAGGGCGATGCCGGTGCACCGGTGCTCATGGAAGAGGTTGAAAAACTTGAAGAGGCACTTGAGGTAATTGAGGACGAGATGACCCCCGAGGCACGTGCTGTTGTCGAGGAGCTGGGTGTGGTATACAACGACCGCGACGGCGACCTCGTTACGTCCATTGTCAACGGCAAGGATTGTGTCTTTGCCTCACGCGACGAGAACGGCTGCTGCATCTGCCTCATTGAAAAGGCCTATCGCGAGGGACGCACCCCATGGCGCAAGCCCATATCGTGCTACCTCTATCCTGTTCGCCTGCGTAAGGTGGGCGATTTTGTAGGTGTCAACCTTCACAAGTGGGATGTCTGCAGCAGCGCCTTCATCAAAGGCCGCCGCAAAGGCGTTAAAGCCTATGAGTTCCTGAAAGAACCGCTCATCGAACGCTTCGGCCAGGAATGGTATGATGAATTATTGATTGTTGCCGAAGAACTTAAGAAGCAAAATATGCTTTGATGCAACAATCAATAATCGACAATGCCGGCAGCATCTCGTCAAGCGTTACGCTTGGGTTGCGAAAAGCCGGCATTGTCAATTATGTACACTTGCCGAAGAATTAGAGAAGCAAGGCTTCTTTAATCGATAAAGCACACTGCAAATAGTCACGCGTAGGATGGATGTAGTTCAGCCCGCGTGGGTTGCGTTTAGTGTGCTTTGTCAACTTTTCAAGAAGCAAAATATGCTTTGATGTTGTCTGAAAACTCTCCCTCTATTATTATGGTTTTTGCAAGCAAATTAAGATAAAATAGGTTTGTAAAAATCATTTTTTTTGATGACCGCAAACATTCTTGCCACGATTTTTGCTCTTAATGCATTTATTACAGTCATTTTGTTTTTACCCTCTTCGACTTTTCTTAAATAATACTCTTTCAACTCTCCGTCTGCTTTGCTGATTAGAGAAACAGCCGAGAGGTGAAGGAGTGTTTTTATGCATTTATCAGCCCTGTGTGACACTCTTGCTCTTGAATGCTGGCTGCTGCCCGATGTGTATTGAAAAGGAGCCAACCCTGCAAAGCAGTTGAATTGCCGTGCATTGTCAAAGCGGGTAAACCCCTCAGTCACTACAATCATATTCAATGCAACTACCGGCCCGACACCGTCTATCGACTGTAGAAGTTCGTATTGCCTGCCAAGCACTTCTGTAGAACTGATAATGTTTTCCATTTCGTCAGTAATGGACTTAATGGCATCCTCAAGGCCTTCCATCAGTTTTTCTAGCCTTTTTGCCTTGTCATTATAACTTCTTTCAGGCATATACTCCCGTTGGTCTTTGAGCTGTGCCTTGTACTTGGCAAGGTCGACAACATAAAGGCTACGCTCGGCTTCCAGTTGTTTTAGACGTTCTATTTCTTGTTCCGGACGTTCGTAATACCGTACTTTATCCTCGAAGCGGGCTGCATATATAGCAATACGCCTGGCATCTATCTTGTCATTCTTTCCACGCTGTACACCCGATGAATACTTTATATTCGATGGATGTTCAAGCCAGAGTTTACATTCCACGCTTTCACATGCACATACAAGTGGATAGGTGTATTGTCCAGTGTGTTCAGCGCATACAAGCATCTGTGCATTATCAATGCCGTAGTCATTCCCAAGCTGGCGTATCAGGGCTATAACTGCACCTTGATGATTGGCTATTACCTCTTCATGTATAACCTTGTTTTCAAACATTACACAGAAATCAAGTTTCTTTTTTGAAACATCAACACCGATAAAATAAAAATTATTCATACTTTTGTACATCTTTGCGAGGTAAAGGAACTTGAACTTAACCTAAAAACCTTAACAAAATCATGGTTTAAATTATTATACAGGTCTGGGTTCAAGAAAGGCAGAGAGTCCAAATAGAGGGACGGTTCAATTCCACGGTAAGAGTTGGTGCACTCTCTGCCTTCCTTTACATCTGTTAAACATCATAGGCAAATATAATCATTCTACTTTATCTTTTTTATCTTCCGCAAATCTAAGGTGTTTATAGAGGGAGTACCCGTAGGGGGAGGGAGTTTTTTCAGTTTCTTCAATCGGTAAACTTGTATGTGCCCGCCCAACAAAAGCATAAAACAACTGCACTTTAATTTTGAATTCGCTCAAAAAAGAGTTATTTTAAAATTAAAGTGCAGTTGTAATATGTTGTTATATAAGCGTTTATCTGTCAAATGCAAAATAAGCAAAATTTTTAGGCTTATTTTTACATTGCGTTGAATTGCAACAGTTCCTGTTTCTTGTTCTTGTATAAGTAGTCGGCAATCCAATAGGCGTATATCGCTGATGGAATAAAGAAAATGTCGCCACCTTCGAAAGTGTACCTACGGCTTTTGGTTTTGGTGGTTGCAATGGTTGTCATTTTCTCTTTATTGTTTTCCAGGAATTTATGGAGTGATTTCAGTTCTGTGGGACATTCGGCATATCTGTCGCTCCATTTAATTTCAGTAAGAGAATAAGGCTTCTGCGTCGCTTGGTCTATCCAAACTATGTCAACCTCCCCTTTCTCTCGCCCTTTAGTCCAGTTGGCATAGTAGAAATCGCTTTTCCCACCTTGAATCCATTGTGTAAAAATTGCCGTTTCCACCATGCTGCCCATGAAATCGTCGTCGCTGTTGATTGGAGAAAACAAAGCGCAACGAAGTGATGGGTTTGTCAGGTAGATTTTAAAAGATGTAACCCTTTGCATCTGTTTTGCATTTTGGTCTATTCTGTTTACAACCTTTATAAGAAAGGCGGCTTCAAGGTACTCGAGATACCTCTTAAGAACATCTTTTTTTATTCCAGCCTCTTTTGTCAGCGATTCGTATGAAAATTCGTTGCCAGAGCGGAATGCTATATGTACAAACAGTCTGTTAAGCTCCTGTATGTCTGTTATTCCATATAAACTGGGTAGGTCTCTCAACAGAACTTTGTCAATGATGTCGTTTTTAATGTATTGTCCGGGATTCTGTCTTATTTTTTCGGAAAAAACGACCTCGGGATACCCACCATAATTTATGTAATCAATAAAATGCCGGTTAAGCTCGTCTATGTTTATTGTTCCGTAAGGTGGTATCCCACTTATGCTTTCTGTGATGATTGAATTAAGTTTCAACAAATTTATATATTCAAAAAAAGTAAGGGGCGGTAACATGAAATCGGTAAACCTGCCGGCTCCGCTTTCATTGCTTTTCATTTTGAGGGCAGCTGCAGCAGAGCCTGACGCAACAAACTTCACATGTCTGTATGTGTCAACCAATGATTTCAGATGCACTTCCCAGTTTTTTAGATACTGTATCTCGTCAAAGAAAACATAAAAACCTTCACTGTTTTCATCTTGTAACAAAGCCTCTTTTGCGTATGTAAACAGTTCCTCAAGTGAGGTATTGTTATATATTGGGGTATCTATTGATATGTATATGATTTTATGTGGGTCTATTCCAGACGATATAAGTTTATCTATGGTATGAAAAATCATTACGGTTTTTCCTACGCGGCGAGGTCCCATTAAAATAACAGCACGTCGTATTTCGGAATCCTCAACGAGTGGGTGGAACTCATTGAGATATGCCCTTGGTGGCATTCTTTTATAATCTTCGGGGATTGTTGAGGTTATCCACCAAGGATTGTCTATCGACATTCTTTTTATTATTTGCTCCTTCAATTGTTCGCTAAGTTTTTTCATAAGACTATATTTTAATAACGCAAAAATAGTGTAGTTTGTTCTAAAATGCAAATTTTGTTAAAATAAGATGTTTATATTATGCTTATTATGTGCATTTGGCTTCAACAAAAGCATAAAACAACTGCACTTTAATTTTGAATTCGCTCAAAAAAGAGTTATTTTAAAATTAAAGTGCAGTTGTAATATGTTGTTATATAAGCGTTTATCTGCCAAATGCAAAATAAGCAAAATTTTTAGGCTTATTTTGCATTGCTGTGAGTTGCTAAAAATAAACAGCACTTTTATGCCAAAACTGCTGTCTGCAAACAGCAGTTTTGTTTTGATGGTGTTTAAGATGTTGAAAATGAAGGTGCTTTGCCCGGTTTTTATTGTCTTCGATTAGAGCAAACATGGTTTTATAAATTCTCTTTCGGGACAAATTTGCTCCAAAACGGGACAAATTTCAGTGGTTTTGTCCCGTAAATTAAAGAAATAACGCTATTTTTGTCCCGAATAAATATTTGATAGTATGACAATACAGGTGGAAATATTACAATTCCTGCATTATAATCCTTCCTCTAGCAGGGCTGAGATTGCGGAGGCTTTGACAAACGCTCCAAACGAAAGGACATTGAAGCGAATTATCGCAGAATGTGTACAAAAAGGCGATATCGTTGTAGAAGGCAAAGG
>JAZLDW010000039.1:0-12992 GCA_045614945.1 Clostridia bacterium
ATTTTCTATATTTTGGTTTTTGTAATCTTTATAACATCTGCGTTTGTTTATTTTGATGCATCTGCAGAGGGGGAAGAAATCAAAGAAGCTGAACTGCCTATCCTTATGTATCATGCAATATGCGAGGGTAAGGCTAAAGAAGGGAAGTTTGTTATCACAAAAGAGGCGTTGGAGAAAGATTTAAAATATTTGAAGGACGAGGGATACACAACAATAAGTTTGGCGGAACTTATTGAATTTGTAGAAAACGGAACCCCTCTGCCTGAGAAACCTATAATGCTGACTTTTGATGATGGATATTATAACAATTATTGCTATGCGTATCCCTTGCTTAAAAAATACAACGCCAAGGCAATAATCTCAATTATCGGAAAGCATACGGATATGTACAGTGAGATTTCTGAGGATAATCCGGTCTACTCTCATATCACATGGGAGCAGGCAAAAGAGATGATAGCGTCGGGACTTGTAGAGATACAAAACCATAGTTATGACTCTCATACAACCGACAAGGGACGAAACGGGACCAAAAAGAAAGAGGGAGAAACAGCAGCGGCGTACAGAGAGTATATACATGACGATATTGGCAGGCTGCAGATTGAAATAAAAGAAAATTTAGGGTATACTCCTGTGGCTTTTACATATCCGTTTGGAAGCATAAGTGAGGCGTCTTATGATATCTTAAAAGAAATGGGTTTTAAGGTGACACTTTCGTGTGCAGAAAAAGCTAATGACATAAGAAAAGGTGAGTCAGAGTGCCTTTTCAGACTAGGACGGTTTCTTCGTACAAATAAAAAAAGTGCAGAAGAAATATTAGAAAAGTAAAAGCAGAAATGCATAGCATTTCTGCTTTTTGTTTATCTTACAGAAGAAAGTGCGGCGCCAATTATACCTGCGTCGTTCATATGTGTCGCAATTTTGACCTTCGTAAGAGGAAGATTACGACTACCGTACGCGTGTTCCTTTACATACTCGCGGATAGGATCTAAAAGATAGTCGCCCTCTTTGCTGATGCCACCGCCAATTACGATTATTTCAGGCTGGAACATGTTTATAATTGCTGTAACACCTGCGCTGACATATTCAATATATTTATCTACGACTGACTGTGCAGCAGCATCACCAAGCTTTGCGGCATCAAAAGAGGTCTTGCCGGTTATTTTTTTTGAAGATGACATAATAGATAATGGGTTTGCCTCAATTGCCGCTTTGGTCTGCTCTATCAACGCAGTGACAGAAGCATATCTTTCCCAGCAGCCAGTATTGCCGCAGTTGCAAAGTACATCGCCATATACAAGGGGTATATGACCGATTTCTCCTCCTGCACCATTAAAACCCCGATATATCTTTTTGTTGAGGATAATACCACCGCCGATGCCTGTGCCAAGAGTTATTGCAATAAAACTGTCTGTGCCTTCTCCGTTTGCAAGGTATTCACCGTACGCGGCTGCATTTGCATCGTTTTCAACAGTTATGGGGACATCTATATATTCTTTTAGTCTATCAGGGAGCGGATAATTGTTCCATCCGAAGTTGTTTGAAAAAACGGCCAACCCTCTTTCGCTGTCAATTGCACCAGGGCTGCCGATTCCGATGCTTTCTATATCTGAAACTTTAAGGTTGTTACGATCTAAAAGCTCAAAGCAAAGTCTAGCCATATCCCTAACTATATCATCGTGAGCCCTCGGAAGCATTGTCGGACAGGAGTCCTTGTCAATGATTTTTAAATCCTTTGTTACAATGCCGGCAGCAATGTTTGTGCCGCCTAAGTCTATACCTATATACATTTGCATCAATTCCTTTCGGGGTTTTAATACAGATGTCATAATTATACAATATTACCTCATGTTTGTAAATAGAAAATATTATATATCCGCATCTCCTGTTGCAGGGTTGTCAATAAGAGTCCCATCATTGTCAAAACGGGAGCCGTGGCACGGGCAGTCCCAGCTATGCTCTGCTTTGTTCCATTTGAGCGCACAACCAAGGTGAGGGCATCTCTTGGTTGTAGGGTGAACAAAGTTTGTTAAGGTTTCGATTGTGTTGATAAAAAGCTGAGGCTTTAAAATGCTGCGTGAGGGAGAAAAAATATCGGCATACTCGTTTAAATTTTCCTGAACCATATCAGATAGGATGGTGGCAGAGACCATCGAGGATGTCATGCCCCATTTGTTAAAGCCTGTCGCGACATATAAGTCGGGTGTTTGTTTTGAATACCTGCCGATATAGGGTATGCCATCAAGACTCATACAATCTTGAGCAGCCCAGCTGCATACTATATCACTATCATTATAATAACACTCTGCAAAATTTTTAAGCTCTGTATAATTCCCACCTTTTTTGCCTGTTCTATGTCCGCCTCCACCAAGCAGTAAAACATCGTCATAGCTTCTGAAAGAGAGACCTTTTTCGTCCATATCAACATACATACCATTTATATTCTGCGTGTTTTTGAGCGCAAGAACATAAGAGCGATGCTGATAAAGTTTCAGAAAATAGCTGCCGTGTTTATTGATAAAAGGAAAATGTGTGGCAACAATAATCTTTTTTGCGGTTATTTTACCATTGTCGGTAACAGCTGCGTGTGGAGTAATATCGCGAACAAATGTGTTTTCGTATATATGAAGGTCTTTTATGATGTGTGCAATGAATTTAAGTGGGTTAAACTGTGCCTGATTTTCAAGATACACGCTTCCCGCCACATCAAAGGGCAACTCTGTTTCTTGTGCAAACCCTGCACCTGCGCCAAGGCTAATGAGGGCTTCAACCTCTTTTTCGATTATAGCTCTGTCTGACAGGGAGTAGGTGTAGGCGGTTCTTGTTTCGTAGTCGCAGTCAATGTCTTTGCAAAGATTTTTGTATTTTTTGACTGCATTCTCATTTGCATCAAAATATCCCAAGGCGATATGTTTGCCATAACTTTTAATAAGCTTGCTATAGATAAGAGCGTGAAGCGAGGTAATTTTTGCGGTTGTGTTTTTTGTAATACCTGAGGCGATTTTACTACCCTCGACGATGGTACAGTCAATTCCTAATTTTGTAAGCATATATCCGCAAAGCAGCCCCGCCATACCAGCTCCTATGACTAAAACATCGGTTGATTTGTCTCCATTTAAAGGCTCAAAACTCGGCAGATTTACACTGCCTTGCCAGAGTAAATTTTTCATAATCAAAACCCTCCTGAAAAATGTGTATAGGTATAGTATGCACAAAAGATCAATTAATTAAAATATCCGCACACAACCCATTGACTGTAATAATAAATTATGATATAATAAATTCGTCGTGTAAATCGGGGCGTTAGCGGTGCCTTGTAACCCTCAATCCGCTACAGAGGGGATGAAAACTTGCCATGAGGATCAGTAGTGTTCAGTCTGCCCTGTATAAGTGGCGTTGACGGTTCGGTCTTGCGCAATTGAAACCTGTGAACCTCGTCAGGGCGGGAACGCAGCAGCGATAAACAGTCATTTTGATGTGCCGCAGGGGAGCCGAACTTGAGTTAACTGTACAGGTAACGTGGGTGTTGTTGTTTCGAAGGCAAGCACGACTTTTATATTATATATATTATAATTTAAAGAAGGTGAGAGGATGTCTGCGTACAGAGCATTATATAGAAAGTGGAGACCTATGAGATTTGATGATGTTGTAGGACAAAATCATATATCAGATACCCTGCGTGGCTCTGTAAAGAGTGGACGCATTGCTCACGCATACTTGTTCTGCGGTACAAGAGGAACCGGAAAGACATCTACGGCAAAAATTTTTTCAAGAGCAGTAAACTGCGAAAGCCCAATAGATGGAGAGCCTTGTAACGAATGCCCAACCTGCAGAGGTATTTTGGACGGAAGTATCTTAGATGTTTTTGAGATGGACGCTGCAAGCAACGGAGGCGTTGACAACATCCGTGAGATACGCGACGAGGTTATTTATGCTCCGGCCGGCTGCAGATATAAGGTATATATAGTTGATGAGGTTCATATGCTCACCGATCAGGCTTTTAATGCGTTGCTTAAAACTCTTGAAGAACCGCCGCGACATGTTATATTTGTTCTTGCAACGACTGAACCTCACAAGATACCAAGGACGGTGCTTTCAAGGTGCCAACGATTTGATTTCAGAAGAATCGGCATAGATGATATAGCAAAACGCATAGAGTATATTGCAAAAACAGAGGGTATAGAAATTACTCCTGATGCAGCAGAACTTGTTGCAGAGCTCGGTGATGGTTCTATGAGAGACGCAATAAGTGTCCTTGACAGGTGTGCCGCATTTGGTGACGAACAGCTGACGACCGACAGTATTTCTGAAATTGTTGGAATTATCAGTTCGAGAAAACTTTTTGAAATATGTGATGGCGTCGCAGAGAATGATACAAAAGGTGTACTTAAAATTTCAGGTGAGATGCTCAGGGCGGGAGGAGAACCTCATACCCTGCTTGAAAATCTTGTTGAGCATTTCAGAACTTTGCTTATCTGCAAGGCAACAGATGCTTCAATGCAGATGCTTGAAAAAACAGCTTTTGCAACAGAAAAGTATGTAAAACAAGCGAAGAGTTTTTCAATCGAGAGACTTATGTACTGTGTCAAGATTGTGGGTGAGTATTTGTCGCAGTCGAAATGGATGTCAAACCCAAAGATAGCAGTAGAGATGGCGATGATAAAGCTCTGTTCTCTTTCGTATAGTACAGATACAGAGGCTCTTCTTGCAAGAATTGAAAAACTTGAATCTGCAATAGCTAACATGTCGTCGGGAACGCTTGTTAAAGAGATGCCGACAAAGAATGAGTCTGAAGAAGTCGCTGGTGAAAATGAAAAGCTTCCACCGTGGGATATAGAAGAAGAACCAAAACTGGAAAATGAGCAACATGAGGTTGTAGAAACAGAGGCAAACGGCAACTGGGAATACTGGAATGACGCCCTCAGCGAGATAAAAAAAGAAAGTGAGACCCTTTATGCTTTTTTGTATATTGCCGAAGCGAAACTTTCGGGTGATAACATAGAAATCGAGGTTGGCAGCCAGATGACATATGACAGAATTGCAACTCCCGGGGGGATAGAATATATGTCAAGACTTTTTACAAGAGTTGGAGGCAGACCTCTTGGGGTAAGAGTCTATATAAAAGGCGAGAGGCCTGAGCCAGAGGAAGATAAAGGCAAACCATCTATTGTGGATTTGGCGGCAAAAAAAGATGTATTTGGCGATAAAATGGATATTATAAACTGAACAGGGGGACGATGAAATGGCAAAGGGAGGATTTCCGCGCGGAATGGGCGGAGCTGCAAATATGAATCAGATGCTCAAGCAGGCACAAAAAATGCAGGAGCAGATGCTTAAAATGCAGGAAGAAATGGAGAACAAGACTTTTGAGGCAACTGCCGGTGGTGGAGCCGTAAAGATTGTTGTTGACGGAAAGAGAGAGATTAAAGAGGTTATACTTGCGCCGGAGGTCGTTGATCCTGATGATGTTGAGATGCTTCAGGATTTGATTGTAGCATCAGTAAACGAAGCTATGCGTAAGGTTGATGCTGATAATTCGGCACAAATTGGCTCTATAACAGGAGGACTTAACATTCCGGGATTATTTTAAATATTAAAGACACCCGAGCATCCTCGTTTGAGGAGACCCGGGTGTCTTTTTTTAGTCCATACTTGCATAATAGAAAAAGTAATATAAGAAGCGGCTGAAGGATTCGCTTGTTGCAAAGAGGATGAAAAATCCTAAAACAACTAAAATCACCGCTGCAAGTGTAATAACAGATGAAATAATATTTAAAATTTTTACGCTATGGAGTTTTGACATTCTCTTTGCGCTGTCACAGTCTTTTGCCCGTATCGTCTTGACGAGAGCGATTATGCTCATCGTGAGAGATATAAGAGGTGTAACAAAGTAGAAAAATGATGCAGAGATAATAATGTTCGTGACGGACCATATAAGGTAGCCAACGCTGAGTGTGGTATTCTTTGACGCGGATACCTCGTTACATAGTTTAGATTCAAAATACAGTGGATTTTTTACCATCGCCCCACAGATGGGGCAGAATTCTGTTCCGTCAGAGAGAGGGTTTCCGCAATATTTGCATTTATTCATACAAAGTCTCCTTTCTTTGTGTAAGGATATTTTTTATAAAAATATTTATCTTGTTGTTGAGATTATAAAATCACAGTACTGTCTGAGAGCTTTAGGGTGGTTTTTTATATCACAGTGGTCCATTTTGGAGTGGACTGTCAGTGTGTGGTTGTAATTGTATTGCTTTAGCTTTTCTTCTATCGGTGGCGCTTGATAGTTTACAAAGTGAGTGTCGTTTTCACCAAAAATTAAAAAGTAAGGTATATCGGGTAGTTTGTCCGCAAAAGTGACGGGAGAGAAGTTTCTCATTATAACATCAATAGGACAATCTTTTTCGATATGAGCAGAGAGAATTGCTCGTCTTATATTGGGGTGTTGCTCATAAAGTGCATTTATATCTGTGACGGGACAGTTGAGAGCACAGGCGCTTGCCTTGCGTTTTCCACGGACAAGGTAGTTCAGTGCGGTAAGACCGCCCATACTTCCGCCGCTGATAATGAGGGGGATGTTCTCCTCGGCGCCAAGTCTGTCATATACAGCGTCTATGACTTGTTCGTTAAACTTTTGGGAGTTTTCGCTCATCCATGCCCATACACTGTAGTATGGAAAGACCCACGCAATTCCACTTTCACCAAGAATTCTCGCTTGTTCTGAGCTCTGCTTGAATGTAGTATCGTCGGTGTACCCGTGAAAACATACGCAAATTCCCTTAAGCGGAAGTTTAAGAGTGTCCTCGTTTAGAAAAGCAAAATCAAAAAGGTTGTCTTTAGTTATATGTTTCATAAAGTCACCTCGCATCGCTAATAGAAAGTAGTTGAAATTTGATAACATTTTACTATAAATTATATAAAAAGGCAAGGGATAAATCATTCAAAAATTTTTTTCACGAAAATTATAGTTTTTTTGATTTTTATATGGAAATTATTTTAAGTATATGTTACAATATAAGTAGTATGTTCAAATAAGAGGGGTGAGCGCAGGTGCGACTTGATAAGTATCTTTGTGATTGTGGGGCAGGCACAAGAAAAGAAGTTAAAAAGCTTATTCGCACGGGTGCTGTTACTGTTGATGGCGACCTCATAAAAAACCCTGAATATAAAATAGATGAAAATGCGTCACAGGTCATTCTTGAAGGACGGCAGATGAAATACAAAAAGTATATTTATCTTATGCTTAACAAGCCGTCAGGCTATGTATCTGCTACATGGGACAGAGAAAAATCGGTTGTAACGGAACTTGTGCCGGAGGAATTTTTGCACTTTGATGTATTCCCTGTTGGCAGGCTTGATATTGACACGGTTGGATTACTTGTTCTTACAAATGATGGTGATATTGCCCATAAACTGACAAGTCCTTCTCACCATGTACCCAAGACCTATTATGCAGAGGTTGACGGAGAATTGAAAGAAGCAGATGTCGAAGCTTTCTCAAAGCCGATGGATCTTGGTGATTTTGTGACAAAGCCTGCAAAACTAACCATTTTATCAACAGGCGAAAAGAACTGTGCAGAGGTTGTCATAGCCGAAGGGAAGTTCCATCAGATAAAGAGGATGTTTGAAAAGGTAGGTAAAAAAGTTACATATCTTAAACGAATCGCGATGAACCACCTTGCTCTTGACGAGAGACTTGGCGAGGGTGAGATAAGAGAACTGACAGCGGAAGAATTGGAGTTGTTGACATATGAGGACAAGTAGTGACAATATGAATAAGGGAATATTGCCAAGGGCGGCGGTTATTCAGGATATTTCGGGATTTGGCAGAGTATCACTGACCGAGGCGTTGCCGATAATGTCATCAATGGGGATAGAAACTTGTCCTCTTCCGACGGCACTATTGTCAACCCACACATATGAGTTTAAGAACTATACGCTTCTTGACTTGACAGACGAGATGGAAAAAATCATTAACCACTGGAGTGAAATTGGCGTTGAATTTGATGCGGTTTATAGTGGGTATATGAGCTCAGCAAGACAGATTGAGATAACAAAGGCGTTTATGCAAAAGCAGAAGGAAAAAGGAGCAATCATAGTAGTTGATCCTGTTATGGGCGACAACGCCCTGCTTGATGTAAAAGCGGTATATTCAGACAGAATGTACGAATTAATAGATGGTATGAGGGATATGTGCTCTGTTGCAGACGCTATAACCCCTAATCTTACCGAGGCGTGTTTGCTTCTTGATTGCGATTATCCAAAAGGTCCGCTTTGCAATAAACAAATATGCAATTTGCTCAAAGGATTGTCAGACCTTGGCCCCGACATAGTTGCAATTACAAGTGTTATGGATACAGAGAAGACTATGTGTGTGGCGGTGTATGATAAGAAGTATGAAACATACTTTAAAGTTGATTGCGGATATGTTGACCGTCTGTTTCACGGTACGGGGGATATATATACATGTGTGTTTACGGGTGCGCTTATGCTGGGCAGCAATGTTATACAGGCAGCCAACCTTGCAGCAGAATTTGTAAGAGAGTGCATTGACGAAACAATAAAGTACAAGAGTATGCCGGTGCGACATGGCACCTTGTTTGAGGCGGTTTTGAGAAACGGATTTTTTGCAAGAGAGAGTCATATAGCCAGAGTTGAGGTTATAAAAAGTGAGAGGTGAGATAGAATGATTGCCAAGATAAACAGTGTAGGGCTTACAGGAATGGACGGATACTCAATAGGAGTAGAAACCGATGTCAGCAATGGTGTTCCAAGCTGGGATGTGGTTGGTATGCCCGATACTGCGGTGCGCGAATCAAAAGAGCGTATAAGATCTGCGCTAAAAAATTCGGGGCTTATGATTCCGGGCAAGAGAATTGTTATAAATCTCGCACCTGCAGATGTGAAAAAAGAAGGCGCATATCTTGATATGCCAATTGCTCTTGGAATATTGATTGCAAGTGAGCAGATAAAGACCTTGAATCTTAAAGAATGCTGCTTTTTTGGGGAGCTTTCTCTCGATGGCGGACTTCGGAGCGTAAGAGGTGCTTTGCCTATGGCTATAACCGCGTACCAGAGTGGAATTAAAAAATTATTTCTGCCAAAGCAGAATGCTATGGAAGCGGCAGTTGTGGAAGGGCTCGAGGTATATGGAGTAGAGAGCATCAGCGAGATAGCTAAAGTGCTGTCGGGAGAAATTGTAATAGAGAAAACAGAGGTTGACACGGCAAAATTGTTTGACAGCGCCATGGAAAATATGCCCGATTTTTCGGAGGTAAAAGGGCAAGAGAGTGCGAAACGAGCGCTTGAGATTGCGGCGGCAGGCGGCCACAACATACTGATGATTGGCCCACCGGGATCTGGTAAGACAATGCTTGCACAGAGGATTCCGTCTATACTTCCTGCCATGACCTTTGATGAGGCGCTTGAGGCCACTAAGGTGCACAGTATCGCTGGCAAACTGCCAAAGGGGATGCCAATGGTAGCAAGCAGACCATTTAGGAGTCCGCATCATACTGTCTCGGCGGTCGGACTGACGGGCGGCGGAAATGGAATACCAAAACCAGGTGAGATAAGCTTGTCTCATCACGGCATATTGTTCCTTGACGAACTTCCGGAGTTTCGCAAAGATGCGCTTGAGGTAATGCGCCAACCACTTGAGGACGGCGTTGTTACGATTACGAGAGCGGGAGGCACATATTCATATCCATGCAATATTATGCTTGTTGCATCAATGAACCCATGCCCCTGCGGATATTACGGAGATAAGAAGCACGACTGTAGTTGCTCACCCCAGAGGATAGAGAGGTATTTGTCAAAGATAAGCGGTCCGCTTCTTGATAGAATTGATTTACATATAGAGGTTCCTGCTGTAGAGTATGATGACCTTGGAAGAAAGAGTACTGCAGAGCCATCTTCTGACATTAAAAGAAGAGTTGACAGAGCAAGAGAGACTCAGCTTAAAAGATACAAGGGCACAGGCGTATACTCTAACAGTTGCCTTAGCTCATCTATGATAGATGAGATTTGTGAACTCGATGCTGAAAGTTCAGAAATGCTCAGGAACGCATTTGAACTTCTGGGGCTCAGTGCAAGAGCGCACAACAGAATTTTAAAGGTTGCAAGAACAATTGCTGACCTTGCGGGTAACGAAAAAATTGCCAAAGAAAATATTGCAGAGGCAATAAGATACAGATCTCTTGACAGAAAATTCTGGTCATAATAAACAGGAGGAATCAACTTGAAACTGAATATAGTTCTTGTAGAACCCGAGATTCCGTCAAACACGGGCAACATTTCAAGAACCTGCTCGGTAACGGGTGCATCGCTTCATCTTGTGCATCCGCTTGGGTTTGATATAAGTGAAAAACAAGTCAAACGCGCAGGCCTTGACTATTGGGACAACCTTGATCTTCATGAATATGAAAGTTTTGAGGAGGTCAAAGCGGCGTATCCGGACGGAAAGTTTTATTACTGCACAACAAAGGCGAAAAAAACATACAGCGAGATTGAATATAAGGGGCAGGATGAGATATTCCTTGTTTTTGGTAAGGAAACTAAAGGATTGCCTGAGTCGCTCATCAGAAAAAATTACGACACTTCAATAAGAATTCCGATGAAGGAGAATATGAGGTCGCTGAATTTATCGAACTCGGTGGCGATTATAGCCTATGAGGTGTTTCGGCAGTTTGATTTTTCGAATTTAGAGAAAGAGGGTATTTTAAATGATTAAAATTATCACAGATGCCGCAGCAGACATATCAAAGGAGCAAGCGAGAGAATTTGACATAAAGGTACTTCCGTTTATGATTACGACAGGAGATAAACAGATTATTGCCGACGAGAATTTAGATCGAGAGGAGTTTTATGATATAATAATAAACTCTGCTGAAGTACCAACAACAAGTCAGATGAGTCCTGCTGATATAGAAGATATATACAGAAGTATCGGCAAGGATGCAGAAATTTTGCATATAACAATGTCAGGCAGAGCAAGTGGGGTAAACAATACTGCAAATATGGTGGCAAAATCGCTCAATAATGAAGGGTTTGATATAAAGGTTGTTGATTCAACATCGTTTTCTCTTGCATATGGCAGGGCGGTGATTGAGGCGGCTAAAATGGCAATGGCGGATAAATCCAGAGAGGAAATAATTAACTATATTACAGAGGTTTATAACCGTGATACAGCGTATTTCCTGGTTGATGATTTGACTCAACTTAAAAAAAGCGGAAGAATTAAAGCAACAACAATGGCAATCAGCAAGGCGCTTGATATAAAGCCGATACTTACTGTAAATGATGGTCTTGTTGAGGCGTTTCGCAAGGTTAGAGGTTTGAAAAAGGCCATTGCAACGCTTGTCGATTTTATTGAGGAAAGAATGGAAAATCCGCAGGAGAATGAGATACTTATACTTTATTCAAGGGCAGAAGACAAAGTAGAGATTATTGAAAAGCTTATAAGGGAGAGAATAAATCCAAAGGCGATAGAATACGCAAAGATAGGTCCTGTTATTACCACACACGCAGGGGTTGGAGTTCTTGGGGTTTATTTTAAGCATAAAAAACCATACACACAGTACGAGAATAAATAGGGGGACATAATATGTTTCTTGAACATGATGAGATGAAATTTGCAATTTTATATACGCTCGAGAGAAATGTAGAGCCTATCAGTATGCCTGCCCTTTGTGATATTCTCACATGGGAGAAGCAAGTGATGAACTATTTTGATCTTGCGCTTATGCTCAATGAACTTATCGAGGATGGTTTTGTTGAGAGCAAATTCTATCGAGATGAGCGCGCATTTACCCCAAGCGAGAGGGGAAAGGAAACCAATATGTTCTTTTTTGAGCGCGTACCAAAGAGTATTAGAGACAGGATTGATGATGCGATATCGAAAATCAAGTTTGAGGAGCAAATAAATCCTAATGCAGTGACGAGTGAGATAATTCCTGTTGCGCCGCATCAGTACATGGCATCGCTTAGTATGCTTGATGCAAAAATTCCTCTGCTTGAACTTAAAATATACGCAGGGTCAAGAGCCGATGCAGAATGCGCGGCAAAGATTCTCTCTAAAGAGGCAGATGACATATACAAAGAGATAAATGCACGGATTACTAAAGGATAAGGTCATCAAGGCTTGACGATAGAGAGTAAAATTGATATAATTAAAAGAATGTGATGACAAGGCCCGTCTGCAGTCTTGCTTTATATGATAAATATGCAGATAGAAAGGCAATGAATTTTATGGAAAAGCTTGGACTTAACGAAATACGCGAGAGATATCTCTCGTTTTTTGAGAGCAAGGGACATCTTAGACTGCCGTCTTTCCCTCTTGTTCCGCAAGGGGATGCGAGTCTCCTTTTGATAAATGCGGGTATGGCGCCATTGAAGCCATATTTTACAGGTAAAGAGGTTCCGCCAAGAAAGAGAGTAACCACATGTCAGAAATGTATTAGAACTCCTGATATTGAGAGTGTGGGACTTACTGCTCGTCATGGCACCTTTTTTGAGATGCTTGGCAACTTCTCTTTTGGAGACTACTTTAAAAACGAGGCTACTGCGTGGGCGTGGGAGTTTATAACAAAAGTGCTTGAAATACCCGAGGATAGACTGTGGGTAAGTGTTTATGAAGAAGATGATGAGGCGGTTCAGATATGGACAGAAAAAGTTGGCGTTAAACGGGAGAGAATCGTTTATCTTGGAAAAGAGGACAACTTCTGGGAAATTGGAACAGGCCCTTGTGGTCCGTGCTCAGAGATATATTTTGACAGAGGAGAAGAGTTCGGATGCGGAAGCCCGGATTGTGCGGTAGGGTGTGAATGTGACAGATTTGTCGAGTTCTGGAACCTTGTTTTCACACAGTTTGACAAGGATGAGAACGGCGTTTACAATCGCCTTGCAAATCCGAACATTGATACAGGTATGGGCCTTGAGCGTATTGCCTGCATTATGCAAGGCGTTACATCTATTTTTGAGGTTGACACAATCCG
>JAZLDW010000040.1:0-17346 GCA_045614945.1 Clostridia bacterium
AGATAAGTATGGCACGCTATGTCACTTTTATTTAAGTATAATAAAAACATAAACATTCGGATCTTAAAAACTTAAACAGAAGTGATAAAATGCAAAAAAAGCAAAGAATGGGTAAGATGGCGAACTTTTATAAAGCCTACGACCTGCTTTGAATGTTTTAGGCGTAATAGCAAAATATTTTCTTATGAAGAGCTGGCGAGAATTGGTGAACCAAAACTTCATGAGAACTGTGGTTGTCGATTAGAACAACTGCTTGCCATTGTCGCTGGATATGCAACAGAACATGGTACAATGGGTGCAGACTGGTGGTTGTATTACCTAAATGAGTTGCCGGATTATTACATAACTAAGACAGAAGCGTATGAGATGGGATGGAATAATCTAAAAGGAAATTTAGCAGAAGTATCGCCCAATAGTATGATTTTTGGAGGCATTTATAAAAATAAGAAAAAAGTTCTTCCAGATAAAGAAGGAAGAATTTGGTATGAAGCTGATATAAATTATACAGGTGGTTACAGGAATAGACAAAGAGTGGTATTTTCTAATGACGGACTTATTTTTGTGACCTATGATCATTACGATACATTTATAGAGGTAATGGGGGAGGATAAGTAGTATGAGAAAAATAGTTTTAGATTTTACAGGAGCAAAAACATGGGTAGATATCTATGGCGTGATGAAAAATGCATTTGCTTTTCCTTATGAATGGGGGAATAATTTGGATGCATTGTACGATGCAATGAGTTATACATGGCGAGAAAACGTTTGCGTAATTGTTAAAGGACTTGATAATGTTTCTCCTGAGTGGAAACCATATATGAAAGAAATTCTTGAAGTGTTTCAGGATGTTCATGAAGAAACCCCAAATGTAACATTTGAGATTATATCTTAATCCTGCATCTATTTCGTACGTGAAAGCCAGAAAAAAGCACTTCGTAAGAAGTGCTTTTTTTAATAAGCGTTTCCCTTCTGGAACATGCAGTAACATAGAATATCTTGACAGAAGCAATATTATATTGTTATACTGTAAGTGAAATTATAGAAAAGAATAATAGTTCTTTTGTGTACTATAATATTAATACATTTTAAAATATGGGGGTAGGAATTATGGGATTTTTTATAACATTTCTTTTGGTTGTAATTGCATTTATAATAATACCAAACATTAAAATTGTTCCTCAGGCACACGAATTTGTTATTGAGTTTTTAGGAAAATATAAGACAACATGGTCCGCAGGAATTCATATCAAGGTGCCGTTTATAGAAAGAATTTCAAAAAAAGTTACATTGAAAGAGCAAGTGCTTGACTCGCCTCCGCAACCGGTAATTACAAAAGATAATGTTACTATGCAGATAGATACTGTAATCTATTATGCAATTTATGATGCGAAGTTGTATGCTTATGGTGCGGTTAATCCTATTTCTGCTTTATCAAATTTAGCAGCAACAACCTTGAGAAATATTGTTGGTGAACTGGAACTTGACGGCACACTTACGTCGAGAGATACAATTAACGGAAAGATGACATCTATATTGGATGAGGCAACAGATAAATGGGGAATTAAGGTAAGCAGAGTTGAATTGAAAAACATTATCCCGCCAGCAGAAATTCAAAATGCAATGGAAAAGCAGATGAAAGCGGAGCGCGACAGGAGAGAAACAATGCTTCAAGCTGAGGGGCATAAAGCGGCTGCTATAACTCGTGCAGAAGGAGATAAGCAGGCGATGATACTTGCAGCCGAAGGTGAAAGAGATGCGAGAATTGCTAGGGCTGAGGGTGAAGCAAAAGCAATCTATTTGTCTAAAAAAGCAGAGGCAGATGGCCTTGCAGCACTAAAAGAAGCGGGTGTGGACGCTGCAGTTCTTGAACTAAAAAAATATGAAGCTTTAGTTGCTATGTCTGATGGCAAAGCTGCAAAGATAATAGTTCCAACTGATGCAGTTGAAATGGTAAAATCTAACGTGGTCTTTTCAGAGACAACAGGTATAGGAGATAAAACTGATCCTGACAGTACTCAAAAAATGGTTGAAAAGAAAGCGGATCCTTGTTGTGAATAACGAATAATGATAAAAAAATAATAAAATATGGATTATTTTTGAACCTCTTTCATATGCTTATATGAAAGAGGTGCTTTTATGAATATAAAATATTTTACCTGTGCAAACAGTTGTATGGGACTTGTAAATCTGACTGATAAAAACCTTGCAGGGATTGACAAAATTTATAGCATAAAATCAGGGTATGTAGGGTGTGTATCAGAGATTGCAAAAAGTGTAGGGAAACATTTTGAGGGGAAAAATTTTGCAGTTGAATATATACTCAATCCCTTTGATGAAGTAGTGTTTGACGGAATTATAATAAGGAATTTCAAAACACTGATAATAAACGATAATATAATAAGCGATGGAGAGAAAATAGAAATAAGCTCAATAAATTTCTGTCAAAAGGAAGCGTCTAAAGCGGATAGATGCTGTAAAGCGGCATATGATTCATTCAGGAAAGCAAAGAAAATTCACGATAAGTGGGAGAGAGTGTATATAGACAAAATGGACTTTAATAGGCTAGATGCTTTTAAGAAAAGGACTATTGATAAAATGTTTGATAAAAGTTATGAGGAAAAGGATGCACAAACATGCGAGAGATTCTTTGGAGGTATAACCAAATCGGGATATGTAAATCTTATAGGTGATTTAACACAAGATATTTCGCTTAGATATTTGATAAAAGGCAGACCGGGTACCGGTAAGTCAACCTTTATGAAGGAGGTCGCCCAAGCTGCGTCAGAGCGAGGCTTTGACGCCGAAGTATACAGATGCAGTTTTGACACAGATAGTGTTGATATGGTGATTGTGCGCGATGCAAATTTTTGTGTGTTTGATTCAACTCATCCTCACGAGATATTTCCGGAAAGAGAAGGGGACTGTATACTCGATTTTTACAAAGAATCAGGGCTTTGTGGTATAGATGAAAAGTATAGAGCAAGACTTAAGAAAATATCCGAGCAGTACAGAAAGAAGATAAGAAAGGGAAGCAAAAAACTAAGATGTGCTGCGGCTATATGGGAAAAAGCCGAAAAAAGTTTTAACTCTGATAAAATAGTAGCAGAAGTTTCGGGGCAAATTATAAAAGAGATAGAAGAGGCAAATGACGGAGTGGATTTGTTATAGCCAAGCTTGTAGCGATTAAAATACATTGACAAATATTGCGTTTTATGATACGATTTTTATAAAGGTAAAAAACATACAAGAGAGGATTATTATGAGAAAAAAACTTCAGGATAAGATGTTTGAGATAAGCTATTTGTTTGAGCTTTTTATATCGGTGATAGTTGCTGTTGCAATTTTGGTTCTTTCGATTAGCTTGATTATCGATATAGTAAATGTTTTGGCTTATGCAGATAATGTTGCATCACTTGTGAATATTTTGGATGATGCGATTGTTCTTGCAATCGGTGCAGAGCTTATCAAGATGCTTTGTAAGCACACGCCCGAGACGGTAATCGAGGTTCTTGCATTTGCTCTTGCGCGTCAGTTAATTATTGGTCATGCCGCCCCGTGGGAAAATTTTATTACAATAGCTGCTATTGCGGTTTTGTTTGCCGTAAGAAGATTTTTGCTCAAGCGTCATGATATGGTCGAGACACCTGATGGACTTGTAGAGGTAGAGGATAAAGCATAAGACATGGTATGATTTGAAGTTAAATAATTTATCAATTGCCGCGCCGACTGGTGCGGCAATTCTTTTTGCAAAAACACAATTGACAAATCGGGCAAAAGCCCATATAATGTTATAGTGACATATATTTGGAAATCAAAGCTTAGAGGTAGATATAAATGGTATTTGAAAATATTTTAGAAGCAATAGGCAATACACCACTTGTTAAGTTAAGACGACTCTCGCCTGAAAACGGTGCGGATATTTTGGTTAAGGTGGAGGGTCTAAATGTTGGTGGCTCCATAAAAACGCGTACAGCTTATAATATGATAAAAACCGCTGTAGATCAGGGAATTATTAACGAGAATACAATTATTGTTGAGCCTACAAGCGGAAATCAGGGCATAGGTCTTGCTCTTGTCGGAGCGGTGCTTGGGTACAAGACAAAAATTATTATGCCTGATTCTGTCAGCGAGGAGAGAAGGCTTTTAGTTAGACATTATGGTGCGGAGGTTGTGCTTGTTCATGATGCAGGCAATATCGGCGATTGTATTGAAGAGTGCCTGAAACTTGCGCTTAAAATGCAGGCGGAAGACCCGAATGTGTTTGTGCCGCAGCAGTTTGAAAACCCTGCAAATCCCCAGATACAAAGAGAGCAGACAGGAAAAGAGATTTTAGAGCAGGCAGAAGGTTCAATTCACGGATTTTGCTCTGGCATTGGCACAGGTGGCACAATAACAGGTATAGGAGAGACTTTAAAGGCTGAAAATCCTGACATGATTATTTGGGCAGTTGAGCCTGAAAACGCGGCGATCTTATCGGGTGGTTCTATTGGCACACACATACAGATGGGAATCGGCGATGGTATTATACCGCGCGTGCTTAATCAGGATATTATTGATGATATTTGTATTATTAAAGATGAAGAAGCAATAAAGACATCGCAGGATCTTGCAGCAAAAGAAGGTATCATGTGTGGTATATCAAGTGGCACAAATGTTGCGGCAGCAATCAAACTTGCAAAAAAACTGGGCAAGGGAAAAACAGTAGTCACCATACTGCCAGATACAGCAGAGAGATATTTCTCAACCCCTCTTTTTGAAGAATAAAGCAATAATTAAAAAAGGGCAAGTCCATTGTGAAGTTCACAATGGACTTGCCTTTTTTTGTCGCATATGCTAAAATAAAAGAAGAGAATAGTCGATTAGGAATATAGAAGTTATATTACTTTCTAAACATAAAAAACACTGCGCCAAGTATACACAAAAAAGCAAACAAATAGTTGATTGTAAATTTTTCTTTAAGGTACAGTATTGAGAAGATTGAGAAAATGCTGAGTGATATTACTTCCTGAATAACCTTTAGTTGTGCTGCGGTGAAGTGATTGCTGCCAAGTCTGTTGGCAGGTACCTGAAATATGTATTCAAAAAAAGCAAGACCCCAACTGAATAAAATTACCGCCCACAGAGCAGTACTCTTGAACTTGAGGTGGCCATACCACGCAAAAGTCATAAAAACATTTGAAATAATTAAAAGACCAATAGGGTAAAGAGAACGAAACATATAAAAACCACCTTTATCTTAAAATCTTTGATAATTATACAATATTTTATATGCAAAATCAACAAACAAATTAATTCCTGAGGAAAATATTGTTGAAAGGAAAATGAAATGAAAAAAGAACAGATACTTCAGATAGTAAAGTTTACGCTTTTTTCTGCATCTGCCGGAATCATACAAGTAGTATCATTTGCATTACTAAACGAACTTCTTCGGTTAGTATATTGGCCTGCGTATCTTATATCTCTGATTTTATCAATAATATGGAACTTTACACTTAACAGGCAATATACTTTTAAATCTGCGGCAAATGTTCCGTGTGCGATGGCAAAACTTTTTGGGTTTTATGCGGTGTTTACACCGGTCTCCACATGGCTTGGGCATATAGCAGAATCAGCTATGATTAATGAATATATAATTCTTGCAGTGACGATGATTTCGAATTTTGTTTTAGAGTTTTTGTTCTGTAAGATTGTGGTATATAAAAATCAGGAAAACACAAGAAAAACGGCATGAGATAAGGCTCGGTAGGGGAGAGAAAATGAGTATGATAACAATTACGGATGTAAGGGTAAATCCCGGTGACAGCGCTTTTTTGATTGATGATGGCAAAACTACGATTATGTATGACTCGGGTTTTGCCTTTACAGGTTATAAAGTCGCAGACAAAATCAAGGAGCAGCTTGGAGAAAGAAAACTTGACTATATATTTTTGACGCACTCTCATTATGACCATGCTCTTGGCTCTGTGTATGCCTTGAAATATTGGCCAAATGCAAAGGTTGTTGCAGGCGAATATGCGGCAAGGATATTTAAAAAGCCAACGGCAAAGGCGGTAATGAGAGAGCTTGATAAAAAACTAGCCGAAAAATGTGGAGTTTTTGAGTATGATGATTTAATAGATAACCTTAAGGTAGACATTGAGGTAGAAGATGGTGATGTGATAACAACGGGGGATATGGATTTTGTTGTGCTTAATCTTCCCGGACACACGAAGTGTTCTGTTGGATTTTATTGTCAGAGCGAGAAGCTGCTTCTTGGGTGCGAATCTCTCGGCACTTTTAACGGAGAGGATGATGTCGTTCCATCATGCCTCGTTGGATACAATCAGTCGCTGGCGTCTATTGAGAGAGTACAGAATCTTGACATTGAAAAGATACTGATTCCTCATTTAGGACTTATCGACGGAGAAAAGGCAAAAGCGTATCTGAAGATAGCAAAGGAGAGTATTGTATCTTGTGGAGAAGAGATTGCAAGGATGATAAAGGAAGACCGTAGTCGCGATGAGATAATGGATGCCTTTAAAGAGCGTTACTATCACGGATATATAAAAGAAATCTATCCTCTCGATGCAATGGAACTCAATACAGGTATAATGATTGACTTGATAGACAGAGAGCTTGTAAAAGAGGAATTATAGAAAATGAAAACTATATTTATAATAAACCCCAAGGCCGGGCAGGGTAGGAATTTAAGACCGCTTATAGATTCAATAAACAAGGCAAGAAATGACACAGGGGCAGATGTTGAGATGTACATTACTACTGCGCGTGGCGATGCAGAGCGCTTTACCCGAAACTATTGTGCTGATAACGGCGCGGCAAGGTTTATAGCGTGCGGTGGGGACGGAACGCTAGGTGAGGTTACAAACGGAGCAATTGAGAGTGTAGACTCTCAAATAGGCGTACTTCCAATCGGGACAGGAAACGACTTTTGCAGAAACTTTGCTAGTGAATATAACTTCTCTGACATTGTTGGTCAGATTTACGGCGGTACGGAAAAATGCGATGTAATACGATATAAAACAAATCTAGGCACAACAGAGAGAGTGGGCTACTGCATAAATATGATTAATATAGGTTTTGACTGCAATGTTGCTGATATGGCTACAGATATGAAGAAAAAGCCTTTTGTATCTGGGCCATTTGCGTATTTTTTGTCAATACTTGTGGCGTTGATTAAAAAGCCTTGCTCTGATTTGAAAATAGAAATCAATGGAGAACTCAGACATAGCGGTAGATTACTTTTGTCCTCTGTTTCAAATGGTAGTTACTGTGGAGGGGGAATAAAAAGTAATCCGCTGGCATTAGTCAATGATGGAATGATAGACATAAATATAATAAAGGATGTGTCAAGAAAAAGGTTTATTTATCTGCTTCCGTATTATATGAAGGGTACACATCTTAATCTTAAGAATATAGGAAAATATATTCTCTCTGAAAAATGCAAGAGTGTTACAATTACTCCAAGCGGAGGCAGAATGAGGATGTGTGTAGAAGGAGAAATAATAGATGCCGGACGGACGGAGTTTGAGATAATACATAAGGCTGTTAATTTTGTTCTTCCGTCAAGTAAGGATAATAACAGCGCATAGAAAATCCCCGATTTTTTAATCAATCGGGGATTTTTATTATTGTGGATACAACAAGGTTCCGGGGACCCCGACCGCAATCTTTGATTGCGATATCGGGTCGGGTTCTTATTCACTCATGTCAAGTGTTACGGTCTGGGTTGACTCATCCCAGCCGACGGTATAGTTAAGCGATTCGGCAAGGAAACGAATTGGGAGATACATACGACCCTCACTGTTGTCTATGTATGCAGATGTGTCCATAAGAATCTCTGTAGTTTCGGATGTTGTCTTTGAGATTTTGTATAAAATATTGTTGCCGTCCTGAACATATATAACAGAATCGGGGGAATTCACGCCTGCGGTTTTAATATTGTCCATATACCACACATCGTTCCCGAGAAACTCGGAGACAAATCTCAGGGGAACAAATGTTCGAGCATCCTTTTCTCGAATCTGGCCCATTCCGTCCGGAATTTCGGCAGAAGCGCCGTCGATTTTAATAACATTTGCGGCAGATGATACTGTGACAGAAGAAAAAACAACTGATAGCATCAATATTATTGCCCAAATGAGTACAATGTGCTTATTCAAGTTTTATACCTCGCTTGTGTCTGCAGCCTTTGTAAGTGTTACAGTCTGCGTGGAGTCTTGCCAGTCGACAGTGTATCCGAGCGATTCCGCGAGGAAACGAACAGGGACATAAGTTCTGCCCTCTTCGTAGTTTAAAAATGTTGCGGTATCCATTGCCTTGGTTGTTACACTGTCACCGCTGATTATGAAGAATGATTTGCTTCCAACAATAAAGTAGTAGGAGATACCAGTTTGTGGATTTGTAATTGTTGCCCCCTTCTGAGCCTCTGTGTCGGTATAACTTACATTACATCCGAGAAATTCTGAAACAAAACGAAGCGGAACAAATGTTCGGTCATCCATTTCGCATACCTTGCCCATATTGTCAGGGATTGTAACGGTTTCTCCATCGATAATAATATTTTCTGCAATTGCAAATGCAGTAAGAGATGTCATTAAAATACAACCAATCAAGGTCATAATAAGTATCTTTTTCATAATGGGCCTCCGTGTGAAAATAAATTTGCAAATTGATTTGCTAATTCATATTATATCATACACAAAGGGGAATTTCAAGTTAAATTTAGGGAACGCATAAAGTCATATTTCATCAAGGGTTATCTGAATACTGCCTTTTGTCAAAGCATCAATAAGTTGACCTTCGGAGAGGGTTTTTAAAATGCTTAAGTCGTCATCTACCACAAAAATAATGTGATAGCTGTTATAGGAAAGTTTTTTTAAAATCCTTCTTGCAGGAGTCGATTTGTGAGCAATCAAGGGTGAGGCGTGACTCATTTTATCGCAGCCTAATTTATCCTTAAAAAGAAGCAGTTCTTTTAAGGTCTGCCTTGAGATGTTTCTCTGTTCGAGGAAAAGATTGCCAAGTAAAAATGCTCCGATAAGAATAAGAGAAAAGTTAAAAGAGTTTGTAAGTAATAAATAAACAGAGCCACCGATTAATAAAAGTACTATAACATGACTTAGTTTTACACAGAAATTGTATGCAAAAATTGCACCTGTTTTTAAAGCCAGATATGAACGCAGAACTCTTCCGCCATCAAGCGGCAGACAAGGCAGAAGATTTATTGCCGCCATAGAAAGATTGCATATTATAAAATATTCTGTTATTTTGGCATCAATTAAAAAATAACGCCCACCGACAGACATAATACAAGCTATGGCGAGGTTGCATAAGGGTCCCGACAGTGCAACTATTATCTCTCGCACAGGATTTTTTATAATATCAGCTTTGAGCCTTGCACAAACGCCAAAGGGCATAATCTCTACATATGAAATCCCAACGCCCATACATCTTGCCGCGATAACATGCGAGACTTCATGAAGGAGTGCGCACAAAAAAGCCGCAAAAAAGGCGCAAAAATATCTGCCAAGTATGCTTGCGGCAAGAATTGGAAAAAATAATATATTGATTTTAAGAAAAGAAGAAAGTCTTATACTCATAATTATGTATCAATGAAAGGTAATCTCGTCTGCGTCAGTGTAATGCTCTTGCGTGTCTTCTTTGTTAAAATCAAAGAATGGACTGATTTTATTTTCAACCCATGAAACAACGGAAGTGTAAATTATACTCCAGTCGGTATCATGCCTGATTGCATATCCGAGAGAATCCGTGTAGTTGGCCATGCGTGTGTTACCGCAGAATTTCATACCCATGACAAAAGCGACGCATATGATGGAAGCAACAATCTGTTTTATAAAAATTGAGGAGACCCCTTCTGGCTTATTTTTTTTATCTTTGTTACCGTTTGTTTTTCCAGATGACATTAAATCACCACTCCTTTTGTGTTTATATATAATTTTATTGATATTTGTCCATATTTATGCTTGAAAGTTGCAAGACGGTAGTGTATTATATTATTTGAAAAAACAAAAAAGTTTCGGAGGATGCGTATGTATAGGAAAAAGTTCGAGGGCTGCCTTAAAAGAGTGCAAAAGCCGTCACGATATATAGGAAACGAGTTTAACAGCGTACACAAGGAGTGGACAGACGATATGATGTCATTTGCTTTTTGCTTTCCTGATGTGTACGAGGTTGGTATGTCGCATCTTGGCATGAAGATACTTTATCATATGTTGAACGAACGAAGCGACACTGTGTGTGAGCGTGTTTTTGCGCCATGGGAGGATATGGAGCAGGAAATGATGAAGGCGGAGATTCCGCTTTTGTCGCTTGAGAGTTATACTCCGGTTAGAAACTTTGATATAGTAGGCTTTACTCTCCAATATGAGATGAGCTATTCAAACATTGTAAACATGCTTCGTCTTGCAGAGATTCCCCTGCGCACAAAAGAGAGGGGAAAGGAAGATCCCTTTGTATGTTGCGGAGGTCCTTGTGCATACCATGCAGAGCCGCTCTCTGACTTGGTTGACTTTTTTATTCTTGGTGAGGGAGAAGAGGTCAACAGCGAGATAATGGATGCGTATAAAGAATGGAGAAAATCTGGCAATGGCAGGGAGGATTATCTTGAGAGAATTGCAAGGATAGAAGGTATTTATGTTCCGTCATTTTATGATGTCGAATATAACGCCGACAACACAATAAAGTCGTTTGCGCCAAATCGCAGCGTGGCACCGCAGAAGGTTAAAAAGAGAATTATAAAAGACCTTGATAACACATATATCCCCGAAAAACTTATAGTTCCGTTTATGGAGACTGTTCACGACCGAATTATGCTTGAACTTTTTCGTGGTTGTATAAGAGGTTGCCGCTTTTGTCAGGCAGGATATATATACCGCCCGGTGAGAGAGCGATCGGTAGAGCGTTTGCTTGGCGTTGCACAAAATTCTATAAGTGCAACAGGATATGAGGAGATGTCAATGTCATCCCTTAGCACAAGCGACTATACAAGACTTGGTGAGCTTACTGACGGACTCCTTGATATGACGGTTGATAAGAGAATAAATTTGTCTCTGCCCTCGCTCAGAGTTGATAATTTTTCTATGGAGCTTATGGAAAAAGTTCAGAAGGTAAAAAAGAGTGGGCTTACATTTGCGCCCGAGGCGGGCACCCAGAGACTTCGCGATGTTATAAACAAAAATGTGCTTGAAGAGGATTTGTTGCGTACATCAAAGATTGCATTTAGCGGCGGATATAACCGCATGAAACTTTACTTTATGTTGGGACTACCCACAGAGACGGATGAGGATGTACTTGGTATTGGCGAACTTGCGCAAAAAGTTATAGAATCTTTCTACGAGATACCTCCGGAAGAAAGAAAAGGTAGAAGCGTATCGGTGACTGTTAGTACATCGTTCTTTGTGCCCAAGCCGTTCACCCCATTTCAGTGGGAGCCGCAGAAACGCATTTCTGATATGGAGAGAAAGGCGGCTCTTCTTAAAAGCAGCATAAAGAGCAAAAAGATTGTATATAACTGGCACGAGAGTGATGTTAGCTTTTTAGAAGAGGTTTTTGCCAAGGGTGACAGACGACTTGGCGAGGTATTAATTTCCGCAGCGGAACTTGGATGTAAATTTGATGGATGGTCTGATTTTTTTGATTATGATAAATGGATGCAAGCGTTTGAAGCCAATGGTATTGACCCTGAGTTTTACGCGTACAGACAGATTAGTTATGATGAAATTTTGCCATGGGATTATGCTGATGTTGGCGTAAGTAAGGAATTTCTGATAAAAGAGAGAGAGAAAGCATATAGGGGCGAGACGACGGACTCCTGTCGCGAGAAATGTTCTGCTTGCGGAGCGGCGCAGTTTGGAAGGGGTGTTTGTTTTGAGTAAGAGAAGGCTTAAGTTTTCTAAAACGGGTATGGCAAAATATATATCCCATCTTGATTTGCTCAGATGTTTTACAAGGGCAGTTATGCGCAGTGGTCTTCCCGTTGAATATTCACAAGGGTTTAATCCTCATCAGAAGATGGCTTTTGCACTGCCATTGCCTGTTGGTGTTACAAGCGAATGTGAGTATGTCGATATTTCTTTTACAAATGACGCACTTGACGATGAGAGGATAATAAAAAAGTTAAATCAAAATCTGCCGCCTGACATAAGGATTATATCTGCAGGAGATATAATATGCAGGGCGGCGGACATAGTGTGCGCCGAGTATTTTGTGACGCTTAAATCCGATAGATGTATTGACAGCAAGTGGATTAAGGAATTTTTTGGACAGAGCGAAGTCACGGTTTTAAAGAAGACAAAAAAGAAGATTGACAAGCCGGTGAACATTATGGACTATATCAGGGCGTGGGAGATAATCGACTCTGGCGAAAATTCAATGACATTGCGTCTTGTTTTAGATGCAGGTGGAGAGAGAAACATCAAGCCTGATGTCGTTATAGGAGAGTTTTGTAAGAGATATCAGGCGCTCGATGTAGATGAGGCAGATATACACAGAAAGGAAGTTTTCTGTAAATCCGATGATGAGGGTTTGATACAAGCTTTTGTATAACACATCATTGGCTGTGCTTTGAATAGAAATTCTGGCAATAAAGAGTGAGTGGACTGTGTGTCGCCTCAGATAAGCAACCGTGATTTTTTAATAAGTCTTCGCATATATTACAAAGATAAGATGTGTGCGGAGGAGAAAATATGAAAAGATACAAAGCGGTAGTAATCGACATTAGAAGAATTTTAAAGGGCGTAAGCCTAATTGTTTTGGCTGCGGTAATTTCTATATCCACGGTTTGTGCTTCAACCAGGTATATTTTAAGCAAGGACAACGCAGCAGAGATAATCATACGACACAATATTGCAACAAACAAAGCTCTGTCTTTTGAAAGCATTTTGGAAGCTGTGATCACAATTAAAAAGCTTGGGTTTAATGCATTTTTGGGCTTTGTCCCAAATAATACAGCCTCTGTGATAAAGGGTAGTATTCCCATTTTAAGTGCGGCAAAACAGCGACAGAAAGGGACTATTGGCGGAGTAGTTATATCAAAAAATGGGGAGGTTGTTTCCGGTACAGAGGACACAGCTCTTTGGGAGGCGAGCATCCCTGAGGAAAACCGAGCTGCTATAAAAAATATAAATGCGGCACAAAAGACCAAAATTGCCATAGCAAACGAAACTACATACAGCGTAGATTTAGATGCCATGTTAAAGGATAAGCCAAAGTTTAATTTGGGTGGCAAGGTTCCTAAAATTCTTATAGCACATACCCATGCAACCGAAAGCTATGCACCGATTGGCGCAAGAATATACGATACCGAAAAGGGAGACAGAAGTGAGGATAAGTCAAAAAATGTTGTGGCGGTAGGAAGGCGGATGAAGGAGGTTTTTGAAAGCTATGGAATTGAGACCTTGCATGATGAAATACTCCATGATGTACCGTCTTTTAACGGCTCTTATGCACACTCGCTTGCTACGGTAGAAGATTATATAGAGAAATATCCGTCAATACAGATTGTGTTTGACATACACAGGGATTCGATCATTTATGGTGACAAGACAAAGGCAAAAACCGTGACAGAAATAAATGGCGAAAGTGTTGCGCAACTTATGTTTGTCGTTGGGACTGATGCGGGAGGGCTTGAGCATCCCAACTGGAGAGACAATATGAGGTCGGCTGTGTGGTTTCAAAAGATAATAAGTGATGAGTACCCGACCTTAATGCGACATATAAATCTTCGAAAAGAAAGGTTTAACGGACATACTACAGGTGCATCAATGATTGTTGAAGTTGGCACAAGCGGCAACAGCCTTGATGAAGCTCTGCGTGGAGTGGAACTTGCGGCAAATACAATATCTAGGTGGCTTGTAGAGAACGACTGACATTTGATTTGTCATAAAAAATGTGGTGATATGCTTGATTGTTATTGCAATTTATATTTAGCAGTAGTATAATAATATTCAGAAAACACAAAGGAGATAAAAATATGAGTAATTATTTTCTCGCAATTGATATTGGGGCGTCGTCTGGCAGACATATTCTTGGATGGGTTGAGGACGGAATTTTAAAAACGGAGGAAGTTTATCGCTTCGAAAACAACCTTGTTAAGCAGGGCGACTCTTTTGTATGGGACATAGAGAATTTAGAGAATCAGGTGAAACTTGGTATAAAAAAATGCGGAGAAACAGGTAAAATTCCACAGACAGTTGCTATAGATACATGGGGTGTTGACTATGTTTTGCTCGATCATGAAAAAAAGAGACTTGACCCTGTATTTTGCTATAGAGACCCAAGATGCCTTGATGTAATTGATGAGGTTGAGGCACCGTTTACTACACAGGGTCTTTACGAAAGAACAGGTGTACAGAGACAGAGTTTTAATACCATATTTCAGCTCTATTGCGACAAAAAGAGCGGCAAAATGGATAAGGCAGAGTATTTTATGATGATGCCGATGTATCTTTCTTACTGCCTGTGTGGACAGATAGCGAATGAGTACACAGAGGCAACAACCGGCGGAATTGTAAATGCTGTTACAAAGACATGGGATATGGAAATCATACAGACTCTCGGTTACAAAAAGTCTCTCTTTGACAAGCTCTTGACACCATCTACAAAGATTGGAAACTTTACAGATGAGATGAGAGAGTTTGCCGGATTTGATGCAGAGGTTATTTGTTGCGCGAGTCATGATACGGGAAGTGCTGTTGCTGCTTGTCCTCTTGAGACAGATGCAATGTTTGTATCGTCAGGCACATGGAGTCTTATTGGAACAGAGAGAGAAACGCCAGTGCTTACGCAAGAAGCGAGAGAAGCAAACTTTACAAATGAGGGCGGAATTTTATACAGATATCGTTTCCTCAAAAACTATATGGGTATGTGGCTTCTTCAGAACATTCGCAGAAACCTTAATAAGTCAATGACATATGACGAAATGATGTATCTTGCAAAGGATAGCGGTAAGTATTACTATATCGATGTAAACGCGCAGTGTTTTGTCGCACCTGATAATATGATTGATGCGATAAGAGAATATCTCGGTATGCCAGAGCTTGAGCTTGGAATTGTTATAAACAGTGTTTATCATTCTCTTGCAAAGGCGTATACCGACGCGGTTGCAGAACTTGAAAGGATTTCGGGTACAGAGGTGTCTGCTATAAACATAGTGGGCGGCGGATGCCAGGATACTTATCTTAATGAGTTGACCTCAAAATACACTGGCAAAAAGGTATATGCGGGACCTGTTGAGGCAACAGCTATAGGAAATATGGTAGCGCAGATTTTATACAACAACAAGCAAATGACAATTGAAGATGCAAGAAACCTCGTAAAAGTTTCGTTTAAAATTGAAGAGGTAAAATAGTTGATAAATTAAGGAGAAAACAATGCGAAAGTTACTGGCAATATGGGCAGCAAAAGCCGCTGCAATAGCGGGAAGACTAATGGGTAAGAAGTCATCATCAACTCCTGGCAGCATTGCTATGAGAATTTGCCCTGACATTATCAAGATACTGTCAAAAGGTATAAAAAAGGGAGTGGTAGTTACTTGTGGCACAAATGGCAAGACTACAACCAACAATCTTTTAAACAGCGCACTTATAAAGTGTGGATACAAGACAGTTTGCAATAACCTTGGCGCTAATATGACAAGCGGCGTTGCCAACGCGCTTGTTCTCTCTTGTAATTTGCTTGGTAAAATTTCGGTAGACTATGGTGTGTTTGAGATAGACGAGGCATATGCAAGACGCGTTTTTGCCCATATAAAGCCTGATTTTATGGTAATCACAAACCTCTTCAGAGATCAGCTTGACAGATATGGGGAGATAGAGAGCACTTCTGCTTTAATCGATGAAGCTATCTCTATGGCAGATGGTGTAAAGCTTATCTTAAACGGCGATGACCCGCTTACCGCTCGGTTTGGTGAGGAAAGGGATGCATATTACTATGGTATATCACAACAGGTTTTGCCACAGGCTGATGAGGCAAAAGAGGGACACTTCTGCATAAAGTGCGGACATGAGCAATCGTATAATTATTTTCACTATAGTCAGCTTGGCGATTATTACTGCGAAAACTGCAAAAACGCCCGACCAAAGATTGATTTTGATGCAACCGATGTTGACCTCTCTGGCTCGATGAAGTTTTCTGTCAATGGGGATATAAGAATTGATGTAAATTACAGAGGATTTTATAATATTTATAATATCCTTGCGGTCTATTCTGCGCTCTCGGTCATGGGTATAGACACACACGGATTTAACGATATTCTCTCTGATTACAAGCCTCAGGCTGGCAGAATGGAACTTTTCAACTTGAGCAAACCCGTTATTTTGAACCTTGCAAAGAACCCTGCGGGATTCAATCAGGCGATTCAGACTGTGATGCTTGATAAACGAAAAAAGGATGTTATAATAGCAGTAAACGATGCAGCCAGTGACGGACAAGATGTTTCGTGGATATGGGATGTAAATTTTGAGGATTTAAAGGATAATAACTTAAATACGCTCTCTGTATCTGGCGTACGCCTTTATGATCTTGCGTTGAGGTTTAAATATTCAGGTATAGAAATTGATAACATGTCAAGAAACATAAAAAATCTGATAACCCGTACTTTAAAAACCGACGCAGAGGTTTGCTATGTTCTTGTAAATTACACCATGCTTTTCTCCACGCAAGAGACGCTTCTTGATATGGAGAAGAAAGCGGAAGTCGGAGGTGCAGAAAATGAGTGATAAAATAATCAGAATTATTCATCTGTATCCCGACCTTTTAAATCTGTACGGAGATAAGGGCAATATTGCGGCTCTTAAAACAAGACTTAAGCTTCGCGGAGTTGAAACAGAGGTTATAGAGGTTACAAGCAAAAACGGCGATTTTAGCATTGAAGATGCTGATATAATCTACCTTGGCGGTGGCTCTGACAGAGAGCAGGATATAGTCTGCGACCACCTGAGAGAAAAGGCAGAAAAGATTAAAGCCTATGTTGAAGATGGCGGAGTTATGCTTGCAACTTGCGGCGGTTTCCAGATGCTTGGAAACTATTATATGACTGCAGGCGGCAGAGCCGACGGACTTGGAGTTCTTGATATAAGTGCCGAGTTTAACGAAAAGCGCCTTATCGGTAATGTAGTTTTAGAATCGGAATTATTCACGCAGAAAATAGTTGGCTTTGAAAATCATCCGTCAAGAACTGATATAGGAAAGTATAAGCCGCTCGGCAGGGTTGTTGTCGGGTATGGTAATACAGATGATAGCGGATATGAAGGACTTGTATACAAAAATACAGTTGCGACAAACCTTCACGGACCATTGCTTCCTAAAAATCCTATGCTCTGCGACTAT
>JAZLDW010000041.1:0-35225 GCA_045614945.1 Clostridia bacterium
CGGGATAAGTGACGGATGAATGTTTACGATTCGGTCACGATAAGCATCTATAAAATCCTTACCGAGTATTGCAAGAAAGCCTGCAAGAACTACAACATCAACATTCATCTTTTGCATATAGTCACGAAGAGCAATATCAAAAGCCTCGGCACTTCCGCATTCTTTTTTTGATATAAAATGAGCATCAATGCCTGCATTTCTTGCACGCTCAAGAGCATACGCATCACTTTTGTTTGAAACAACAGTTACAATCTCTCCGCTTTTTATAATCCCATCAGTCTGTGCATCTATAAGCGCCTGAAGGTTTGTGCCTCCACCTGAAACAAGAACACCTATTCTCTTCATTATTTTATAACCTCACCTGTTGCATCATCGACAATCTCTACACCTTTCTCGCCGCTTACAAGTTCGCCAAGAACGTATGCTGTCTCTCCCGCCTCTTTAAGACATTCAAGCGCTGCATCAGCCTTTTCTTTGTCAACTGCAACAATCATTCCAATACCCATATTAAATGTATTGTACATGTCACGCTCTGCAATGCCGGATTTCTCCTGCATCATTTCAAATACCGGTAGAATCTTCCAACTGCCCTTATGTATAACTGCAGTTAAACCATCAGGCAACATTCTCGGTACATTCTCAATAAATCCACCACCTGTAATATGCGAAACTGTGTTAATGCCAACTTCTTCTATAAGTTTCAGAAGAGGCTTTACATATATCTTTGTAGGTGTAAGTAATTCTTCTCCAATTGTCTTACCAAGTTTTTCAGAATATTCACTAAGCGTCTCTTTTGCATTTGCATCGTTGAGACCAAACACTTTTCTAACCAAAGAATAGCCGTTTGAGTGGATACCACTGGATGCGATACCAATAAGGACATCTCCCTCTTTTGCTCTGTCACCGTCGGTTATCTTTGATTTTTCAACAACGCCAACGCTAAAACCTGCAAGGTCATATTCGTCAACAGGATAAAATCCGGGCATCTCTGCCGTCTCTCCGCCGACAAGAGCACATCCGGCTATCACGCAACCGTCTGCAACACCTTTTACAATCTGTGCAACTTTTTCAGGTACATTCTTACCAACTGCAAGATAATCAAGAAAGAAAAGCGGCTTTGCGCCCGAGCACGCAACATCGTTTACGCACATAGCAACACAATCCTGACCTATTGTATCGTGCTTGTCCATCAAAAAGGCAATTCTAAGTTTTGTTCCAACGCCATCTGTACCTGATACAAGCACAGGGTTTTCGTATCCCTTGGGGATTTGAAAAAGTCCGCCAAAACCACCTATGCCACCAAGAACCCCTTCTATCGCCGTCTTTTTTACATCTTCTTTTATAAGTCTTACTGACTCATATCCTGCCTCGACATCAACACCAGCAGCTTTGTATGCATTTTCACTCATTTTCTTATTTCCTTTCACCTATTATAATTCTTTGACAAGTTCTTTAATTTTCAAATCTTTTTGTGCGACGCCCTGAGCCATATTTTCTTTTGCATTTTTGAGGGCATCTTTTAAGTAATCATATTTAAGTGACAACATCTGCGCCGCAAGAATTGCAGCATTTGTGCCATTATCAACGCCTACAGTTGCAACAGGAATCCCCGGAGGCATCTGCACCGTTGCAAGTAAAGCATCCATTCCGTCAAAGGTTGACTTAATCGGGATTCCAATTACCGGAACAACTGTATGTGCCGCAAGAACGCCACCAAGATGTGCCGCCATTCCAGCTGCGGCAATTATAACTTCGATTCCATTTTCTTCTGCAGTCTTTGCAAACTTTGCAGCACGGTCTGGGGTTCTGTGAGCAGAAATAACATTTACATCAACATCAATATTAAACTCTTTAAGTTTGGTCACACAACTCTTGAGTTTTTCAAAGTCTGAATCAGACCCCATTACTATTGCTACCTTTGGCATAATATCATTTCCTTTCTTATTTATACTCAAGCATCTTATCATTCCACTTGACTATTTTATTTAAGTATCTTTCAGCCTCATCTTTTGCAAGGGATAGGTCAAGATTTCTGTAGTTTCCGCACTCAATTTCGCTGTTTCCCGGCATTTCACCATCGTAATTGCATATTTTTTTGAGTGTTTCTTTTACAAGTTGCACTGTCTCGTCATGATTTATCGAGCGCATCAAAAGATAAAACCCTGTCTGGCATCCCATTGGGCCAAAGTATATTACCTTGTCCGCTAAAACCGAATTACGCACAACTGTTGCAAACATATGCTCAAGAGAATGCATAGCCGCATTGGATATTAAATCACCTGTATTTGGCTTTCTCATACGCAGGTCATAGGTCGTAATATCACCGTCAATTCGAGATATGTAAATTCCCTCATCAAGCTTTGTGTGGTCTACAGTAAAACTTGCAATCTTTTTCATCAAATCACCTACTTAAAGTACTTAACGCCACTTTCAAATATCTTCTGGTCTTTGTTTCCGGGGATATTCTTAAACACATCTGTCTTAAATCTCTCTGAATGTCCCATCTTACCAAGCACTCGTCCGTCCGGACTTGTGATACCCTCAATTGCATAGTAAGAGCCATTGGGGTTGTGAGGCATTTCATAGGTTGGCTCGCCATTTATATCAACATACTGTGTTGCAATCTGACCATTTTTCTCCATCTCAGCAATAACTTCAGGACTTGCAACAAATCTACCCTCACCATGAGATACTGCAATCTGGTGTATATCACCGACTTCAACACCTGCGAACCAAGGTGATTTAACAGATGCAATTCTTGTAGTTGCAATTCTTGAAACGTGTCTGCCGATTGTATTAAATGTAAGTGTAGGACAACTGCTGTCTGTCTTTCTTATCTCACCATATGGTACAAGGCCAAGTTTGATAAGGGCCTGGAAACCGTTACAGATACCGAGCATAAGTCCGTCTCTATTGTTGAGAAGTTCCATAACCGCATCACGTACACGCTCATTTTCAAAGGCTGCCTTTATGAACTTACCTGAACCATCAGGCTCGTCACCACCGCTGAATCCACCAGGAAGCATTATAATTTGCGCCTCGTTTATAGACTTTACAAATCCCTCAATTGATTCTTCAATGTGCTCTGTGCGAAGGTTTTTAAAGATTCTTACATCAGGAACGCCACCTGCGCGTTCAAATGCGCGTGCTGAATCATACTCACAGTTTGTACCAGGAAATGCAGGAATAAAAATTCTTGGTTTTGCAAATTTATCACTTGGACATATATTGATTCTCTCACCATAAGAGAACTTCTTCATTCCCTTATCCTCGTACGGTGCCTTTGTAGCAAACACACCCTCAAGCGGCTTTGTCCATGCATTTTCAATCTCGCTGAGTGCAATTTCTTCTCCACAGATTTTAATAATTCCGCTATCGTTTGTGCAACCAAGTCTTACAACATCGACCATATCTCCAAGAGAACCTGTTGCCGCAATACCTGTTGTTTCGATTATGATACTTCCGTATTTTGCCTTAAAGAGCTGACTCTTGTCGCAACATCCACATTCATTAAACTCAAAGCCGATTCCGTTACCAAGCGCCATCTTACAGATACCTTCCATAACGCCGCCGGCACCTACTGCCCACGCTGACTTTATAAGTTTAACTTTCTCGTCGCTCATCATCAGATAAAGCATTCCGTAGAGTTGTTTTAAACTCTCAAAATCAGGCATATTATTCTCATCATACTTAGGGCTGAGCAAGAACACCATATTGTCTGCACCCTTGAATTCTGATGAAATCGCCTTTTTCGCAGAAAGCGGAGCAACTGCAAAAGAAACAAGTGTAGGCGGTACATCTATATCGTTAAATGAACCTGACATACTGTCCTTACCGCCAATTGCAGCAAGTCCAAGCTTCATTTGTGCAGTGTATGCACCAAGTAATGCCGATAATGGCTTACCCCAACGCATTGGGTCTGTTCCAAGTTTTTCAAAGTACTCCTGGAATGTAAGATATATATCCTTATAATCCGCACCAGCTGCAACCGCAGATGCAACTGATTCTACAACTGCATACAATGCACCAAGGAATGGGTTTTTCTTTGAAATCTTTGGATTATATCCATACGCCATTACAGTTGCTGTGTCGGTTTCTTTGTGGATTGTCGGAAGTTTAGCAACCATGTTTTGCTGTGGCGTCAGCTGATATCTTCCGCCGTATGGCATAAAGACAGAACCAGCACCAATTGTACTATCAAATCTCTCAACAAGACCTTGCTGTGATGCAATGTTAATGTCACTCATCATGTTAAGTATCTTTTCTTTATATGTATCACCCTTTGGAGCAAACTCAAACAAATCACTTGAGAAATCTACCTCGGGCACAACCGCTGTGCTGTGTTTTTCTGCACCATTTGTGTTAAGGAAATCGCGACTGATGTTACAGATTGTCTTACCTCTCCACTGCATAACAAGTCGATTTGTATCGGTAACCTCTGCAATACAAACTGCATCCAGGTTCTCTTTATCCGCCTCACTGATAAACTTCTGGGCATCCTTTGCGCGAACAACAACTGCCATTCTCTCTTGAGATTCTGATATTGCAAGTTCTGTACCATCAAGACCATCGTACTTTTTGGGCACAAGGTCGAGGTTAATTGAAAGTCCGTCTGCAAGTTCACCAACTGCAACGGATACACCACCTGCACCAAAATCGTTACAGCGTCTAATCATAGAGGTAACTTCTTTTTTGCGGAAGAGACGCTGAAGTTTGCGTTCAACAGGCGCATTACCCTTTTGAACCTCCGCTCCGCAACTTTCAAGAGATGAATCATCATGTGCTTTGGAAGACCCTGTCGCACCGCCACAACCATCACGGCCTGTCATGCCACCAAGAAGAATAACAACATCTCCCGCCTCGGGTACCTCTCGAATTACATTTTCTTTAGGCGCAGCCGCAATAACTGCACCAATTTCCATACGCTTTGCAACATATCCCTCGTTATATATCTCATTTACCTTGCCTGTCGCAAGACCAATTTGATTACCATATGAACTATATCCCTGTGCAGCTCCTACTGTAATTTTTCTCTGCGGAAGCTTACCCTTCATAGTTTCTTTAAGAGTCTTTCTTGGGTCACCACTGCCTGTAACACGCATCGCCTGATACACATAAGAACGACCTGACAGTGGGTCACGGATAGCGCCACCAAGACATGTTGCCGCACCGCCGAATGGCTCAATCTCAGTGGGATGGTTATGTGTTTCGTTTTTAAACATAACAAGCCATTCTTCCTGGGTTCCGTCCTCCATGTCGGCAATCACATTAATGCTACACGCATTTATTTCCTCTGACTCATCAAGAGCGGTAAGCTTACCACGCTTTTTAAGCTCTTTTACAGCAATTGTAGCAAGGTCCATAAGGCAGATATTCTTCATCCTTTTACCTGCATACACATACTCGCGTGAGTTCATATACTCATCATATGCTTCGCTAATAACTTTATCATCTATCTGTACATCATCAAGAATGGTTGAAAATGTCGTGTGACGACAATGGTCTGACCAATATGTATCAATCATTCTGATTTCAGTTACAGTTGGATTTCTCTTCTCTGTATTCTTAAAATACTCTCTGCAGAAAGAAATATCATCAAAGTCCATAGCAAGACCCATATCTGCAATCACTGTTTTGAGGCCCTCGTTGTCAAGATCAATAAAACCATCAAGAATTTTTACATCTTCAGGCTCTGTCCCCTTGTCATTAAGGGTCTCCGGCTTATCAATACTTGCTCGTCTTGACTCTACAGGGTTGATAAAATATTCAGCCGCTGATTCAACATCCTTATCTGTGATGTTCCCAAGTAAAACTATAACCTTTGCGGTACGGACAACGGGCTTCTCGCCTCCTGTCATAATCTGTACACACTGTGCCGCACTATCGGCTCTCTGGTCAAACTGTCCCGGCAGATATTCTGTTGCAAAGTACTTACCATCAGTAATTTCAATTGTTTCAAAATATATGTTGTCAACCTGAGGCTCTGCAAAAACAGTATCACACGTTGCATCAATTTCCGCATCGGTCATACCTTCAATATCGTAGCGGTTTATTACACGCACATCATCAAGTCCTGCAAGACCAAGGTTTTCCCTCAAATCCTTGCAAAGCGCTTTTGCCTCGATATCAAAACCTTGCTTTTTTTCCACAAATATTCTCTTAATCGCCATTTCTTGTCTCCCCTTCTCATATAATGCATATTAACCAAAACAGGAGTCGGCATACACCAACTCCTATATAATTTACAAACCTATAAACTGTGGCATAATAAGACAAGGAAATACCCCAAAATAACATCTTGTAATCGATACATAATTTTTCATTAGTATTATTCTCCTTTTAATTATTTGCCTACTTATTACTATTTTACCATATAAACTTAACAAATGCAAACAAATTTGTAAAAAAAACATACAAATATTTTAATAATTTCTGGATAAAAATCTACTTTATTTAGAAGTTTTTATATTTTTGACTTTCGACAGTTAGTTATTTATTTTGACAGTATAAATTCAAATCTACCGCAAATACTTATTCTGACAAGTCAAAATTCAGGAGACTAACTATGACAAGCAAAGTAGAAATATGCGGAGTTAATACATCTGACCTCCCTGTTTTATCCGATAAGGAAAAACAGGCCTTATTTATCAGGATAAAGCAAGGAGATATGTCAGCACGCCAGGAATTTATATATGGTAATTTAAGGCTTGTTTTAAGCATTCTGCGTCGATTTAACAATCGCGGAGAAAACATAGATGATTTGTTTCAAATCGGTTGTATTGGTCTTATAAAAGCACTTGATAACTTTGACACATCTCATGAGGTTAAATTTTCTACCTATGCAGTGCCGATGATTATAGGGGAGATACGAAGATATCTACGCGACAATAACGCAATAAGGGTAAGTCGTTCATTGCGCGACACCGCCTACAAAGCGCTTGCTGTAAAAGAACGACTTACATCCTCTAATGGAAAAGAACCGACAATTGAAGAAATTTCAAAAGAACTTGATATTCCAAAAGAAGATATTTCATTAGCCATGGATGCCATACTTGACCCCGTCTCTCTACAAGAGCCAATCTATCACGACGGCGGAGACACAGTCTTTGTGATGGACCAAATAGCTGACGAAAAAAATGCAGATGAATCGTGGCTTGAAAAAATTTCTCTTAAAGAAGCTATGTGTAAACTTACAGACAGAGAGAAACACATACTAACGCTGAGATTTTTTCAGGGAAAAACACAAATGGAGGTTGCATCTGAGATAGGAATTTCGCAAGCACAGGTTTCAAGGCTTGAAAAAAACGCACTATCACATATGAAAAAGCATTTATAAAAGGGTAATGCCTCTATGCATTACCCTTAATTTTTTTAATACTTTTATTAAGTTTTTTAATTTCAGATGTGGCAACAATTGACACAATAATACCACACATCAAATCAGAAAACATACCTGCATACAAAACTCCATCAAGACCCATAAATCGCGGCAAAATAAACAAAAGCGGTATCAGGAGAATAACCTGTCGAAGCATCGACATAAAATTTGCTTTGAGCGGCTGACCTGTTGCCTGGAAATAATTTGTGGTGACAATCTGCAGCCCTGCAACAAACACGCCTCCCATATATATTCTCATACAACGCACACCAAAATACATAAATGTACTGTCACTATTTTCAAAAAGTCTAAGCAAAATATGTGGTATGCTCTGGCACATCACCCATCCTAAAATTGTCACCATTAAAGCGGAACACGCGGCAAGTAAATATGTTTTTCGCACACGCTCAGGTTGGCCGGCGCCTTTGTTAAACCCAAGAATCGGTTGACTGCCGATTCCGATACCTATACATACAGAAATTATAATCATGCTTATCTTAAGTACAATCCCCATGGCACTAAGCGCAACATCTCCACCGACATCCGTCATATTGCCATACTTTACAAGCGAATTATTTAAAACAATATTTAAAAAAGTTGTAGCAACATTTAAAACGCAACTCGAAATACCAAGAACCGCAATATTTCTGCATACACCAAGGCTAAGTTTTACACTATCCCTTGTAATACGCATATTACTGTGTCTTGCAAAATACCACAATAGAATAACAGCAGTGACAACCTGAGAAATAGCCGTAGCAAGGGCAGCTCCCATAACACCCCATTTAAATATAAATATAAAAATCGGGTCAAGAATGATGTTAAGCACAGCACCCGCAACAAGACTGTACATAGAAAGCATCGGATTACCGTCAGTTCTTGCAAAATTAGACAGAGCAACACCAAGAATATTAAAAGGCGCGGCAAGTAATATATAAATTGTATAATCCTTTGCATATATCATAGTTGTATCTTGTGCACCAAACAATCGTATCAAAGGCTCTAAGAAAGAAAGTCCGAGAATCGTAATAAAAAGACCAAATGTTATGCACAGCACCAATGCGTTTCCAAGCACGCGCTCTGCTTGTTTATCATCACGCTCTCCGAGTTTTATTGACGCAAAAGCACTACCGCCCGCACCGATAAGAGTTGAAATTGCCAAAAGTATGGTTACAATTGGAAACGCAATTGTAGTTGCTGCGTTGCCAAGATACCCAACTCCTTGACCAATGAAAATCTGATCTACTATATTATATATGGCATTTACAACCATAGACGTTATTGCAGGCACTGCAAAACGCACAAGCAAACGCCCAATATTTTCAAATCCAAGCGGATTTTTACCTGTATATCTAATATGTTCATTATATATTTCTTTTGCCATATGTTATCCTTTTGTCCCTTCATTATATTTAAAAACCATGATATTTTATCATACTTATAAATTAAAATCAATAGTAAGTTTCTATTATAAAAATAATAACAAAAATTTAAGCACTATTTTCATAAAAAACACTTGCAAATTCTGTAATTTTTGTTTATAATGATATTTATAATTCAGAAACTATATATCAGGAGGTAAATTATGCAGGGACAAGGTTCATTTTTAGCTATGTTGCCATCATTGATTTTAATGATTGCAATCTTTTATTTTATGCTTATCCGTCCTCAGAAGAAAAAAGAAATGAAGCTCCGCGAGATGCTTGCAGCACTTAAGATTGGTGATGAAGTTGCATCTATCGGCGGCATTCACGGTAAGATAGTTCGTATCAAAGACGATGTTTTTGTTCTTGAAACCGGCATCGGCACAAACAAGGGCTTTGTAACACTTGAGCGTGGCTCAATCGCTCGTCTTATAAAAGAAGCTGCTGCAAAAGGCGCTGATGTTACACCTATTCCAGTTGAGACTGAAGAAACAACTGAATAATAATCTTATTTAATACCAGATGACATATAAGCAATAATTTCCCCATATATTTTACTAAAAATATTTCAGGGGGATTATGTGATGAATAATATGTCAAACAGTGGCAAGGTATTTGATATTGCATATTCTGCAAAGAATACAGCAATATGCTTTGCGCTAACCATTGTTCTTTTGTTTTTAGCATCATGGATTGGTGTTTTGACCACAATGCACGAGGCCGTATTTAATCTTATTGTCAGTGCAATAACTTACATTTCTATTGGTATATGTGGATTCAGGGCTGCAAGACATACTGGTAACCGAGGATTGTTATCAGGTGCTATCGCAGGAACAATTTATGTTTTATTGCTTATTCTTGTCGGCTTCATTGCATTTGGAGAGTTCGGCTTTGACTTTTCATCTGCCTTGACAGCTTGCATGTGTGTTTTATGCGGGGCAATCGGCGGTATTGTCGGAATAAATATGCGTCGCAAAAAACGCAGATAATTATTATACGAAAGGGGATTAATTATTATGAAGAGAATTAAGACTTTGAACAATGCTACACTTAAGCAGAGCGCTGCAAAGGGTGGATGTGGTGAATGTCAGACTTCTTGTCAGTCAGCTTGCAAGACTTCTTGTACTGTTGCTAACCAGAAGTGCGAGAACAAAGCTCAGTAATCACACAAGCTTGATTTAATCGTCAATAACCGGCGTCCCAGAGAATTTTGTTTAAGACACTATTCTTTGGGCGCCGCTTTGCGTTAGATTAACAACATTTTTATCAATGAAAGGCTGCAAAAATATGGTTCATTCATTTAAAATAAGAGATAAATATATTGCACTTGATGTTAACAGTGGTTGTGTCCATATCCTTGATGAACTCTGCTTTGATATAATAGAGGCATTAAAGGAAACAAACTCTGTGCCCTCCTCTGTTATACCACAAAACATTTTGGACAAGCTGTCTAAAATGTATTTACCCGAAGATATAACTGACGCATGGGACGAGCTCTCTGCTCTTTATAATAATGGAGTGCTTTTTTCAGAGGATGAATACGCAAACATTGCAATCAATATCAAAAAGCGTTCTCCTGTAAAGGCAATGTGCCTGCACATCTCTCACGATTGTAACCTTCGTTGCAAATACTGTTTTGCGGACGAGGGGGCGTATCACACAAATCGCGAACTTATGACCGCAGAGACAGGTTGCAAAGCTATTGATTTTCTTATTGCAAATTCGGGCAAAAGACGCAATTTAGAAGTAGACTTTTTCGGCGGAGAACCTCTTATGAACTTCGATGCGGTTGTATCGGTAGTCGAATACGCAAGAGAGCAGGAAAAACTTCATGATAAAAACTTCAGATTTACTCTTACCACAAACGGCATACTTTTAAATGATAAAAATATCGAATATATGAACAAAAATATGTCAAATGTTGTACTAAGCCTTGACGGCTGCAAAGAGACTAATGACAGAATGCGCGTCCGCGTTGACGGTAGCGGCTCTTACGATAGTATCGTACCTAAACTTCAAAAGGTTGCGGAAAGCAGAAATCAGGATAACTACTATGTAAGAGGTACTTTTACACGCTATAACCTGAACTTTGCCGACGATGTGCTTCACCTTGCAGATCTTGGTTTTAAACAAACCTCTGTTGAACCAGTTGTGTGTGACGGAAGTCCTGACTATGCTCTCCGAGAGGAAGATTTGCCTATTCTTTATAAAGAATACGAAAAACTTGCAGATGAGTACATAAAGCGCAGAAAGGACGGCAGATGGTTTAACTTCTTCCACTTTATGATTGACCTTGATCAGGGTCCCTGCGTTATCAAGAGACTATCAGGTTGCGGTGCGGGTTGCGAATATCTCTCTGTTGCACCAAATGGTGACATCTATCCTTGTCATCAATTTGTAGGACATGAAGAATATAAAATGGGCAACTTAAGTGACGGCGAAATAAACCAGACAATAAGACAAACCTTTGAAGAATGCAATGTCTACACCAAGCCTGATTGCCGCGACTGCTTTGCTAAATTCTATTGTAGCGGTGGATGCATGGCAAACGCGTGTCTTATAAACGGTGATATTAACAAACCACACAAAATCAGTTGTGAACTTGAGCGCAAGCGTGTTGAATGTAGTCTATACATAAAAGCCGTCGAAGCAGAGAATGAATAATAGACATATCTCTTTAAAATTTACTTACAAATTATTATAAAAACTTGACTTAAAAGCATTATAATGATAAAATTAATTGAGTTGTGTACATATATAATCTTGTATACAATATATAGTACTTAATAACTTCAGTAAAAATATTAAAAATATATGAGCATTGCTCAACAAAGGAGGAAACAAAGTGTCCAGAAGTATAGTTAAATTTACAGCCATAATACTTGTTATTGCTGCACTTCTCTATGTCGGGATTTATGGTCTCGATTTTTCGGACGAAAAGAGCATTCCTGGTATTACCGACGAAAACGGTATTACACAGGGACTAGATTTAAAAGGTGGTACGGTAATCGTCTACAAGGCGCAAACCGATAATCCAACCGACGAAGAAATGGATACGGTTGTCAATATAATAAGACGCCGTCTTGATTTGCAGAACTACACAGAAGCAACCATTACACGTCAGGGTACAGATAAAATTCGTGTAGAGCTTCCGGATGTTCAGGATGCACAAACAGCAGTTGAAACCCTTGGTTCTACAGCGCAACTTGTATTTGCTGAAAGTATTATTCCTGATCCTGCCGATCCTATGAAGGTTATTGTTCAAAAAGAGGTTATGCAAGGCACAGAAGTAAAGAACGCTTTCGCAGAATATGGTCAACAGGACAGCTCTATGAGCAAGATGGCATACCATATCACTCTCGAGCTTAGTGACGCAGGCAGAGACAAGTTCTCAGAAGCAACAGGCAGACTTGTAGGTTCTCCAATATATATCGTTATGGATAACACAATTCTCTCTGCCCCAACTGTAAATCAGAAGATTGAAAGCAACTCATGTGTAATTACAGGTGATTTCGATGCTGACGAAGCAAAATCTCTTGCTGCAAACATTAAATCAGGCTCTCTCCCATTCTCACTTGAACAGGTTGAGGTTCGTACTGTAAGCGCTACTCTTGGTGACGAGGCACTCAGCAATGCACTTACTGCCGGTATAATCGGTCTTATTCTTGTAATGCTCTTTATGATTATTATATATCGTCTTATGGGCTTCTTGTCATCTATTGCGCTTTTGTCATACATTTCGATTGTGCTTATTATTCTTTCTAACTGCCACATCAATCTAACACTTCCGGGTATTGCAGGTATTATCCTCTCTATCGGTATGGCGGTTGATGCAAATGTAGTTATTTTTGAGCGTATTAAAGAAGAGCTCAAACTCGGCAAGACAGTTCGCAGCGCTGTAGACGCAGGCTTTAATCGTGCTCTTACCGCAGTTGTTGACTCTAACATTACAACAATCATCTCAGCTGCTATTCTCTGGTGGCTTGGCACAGGAACAATCAAAGGCTTTGGTATCACACTCTTTATAGGTGTTGTTATATCAATGATCTCTGCAATATTTGTTACCAAGTTCTTACTTAAGCAGATGATTGGCATGAATGTTAAAAAACTTTGGCTCTATGGAGTTAAAACAAAGAATGAAGCAGTAGAAATGAAAGGGGGCAAGGCATAATGTTTACAATAGCTACATCTAAAAACAAATGGATATTTATGGGTATTGCCCTCGTTCTTGTAATTGTGTCAATATTATCCCTTGCTTTTCGTGGATTTAACCTTGATACAGATTTCGCAGGCGGTATGGCTGTAACATATGAAATAGCTGCAGATTTTGAAACCGCTGATGTTCAGCATTTGGTAGATAACGCACTTGGTTCTGCGCAGAGTCCATCTTCTGTTCAAAAATCAGGCAACGAAGTTATTATTAAGTTTGGTTTTGACAATAGTTTGGATACCGACGAGGCGCGCTCTGACTTTGCTCTTTCAAAGATTGCAGCAATCACTGCTGCACTTGAAGAAAAGTATGGCACACCTGTAGTAGCCGATGCACCTGCCCAAGAAGCCGAGGCAACTGAGGCAGAAACAGAAACAGCAACAGAAGATGCAGTTGCAGCGGATGAAACCGCAACCGAAGAGGTTACAGCAAGCATAGTGGAAGGTGTTGTTTTGAAAAACCAGGATATCGTATCTCCATCAACTGGTGCAGACCTTGCAAGATCTGCAATATGGATGTCAATCCTTGCTTGCCTTGCAATACTTATCTATGTAACCTTCCGCTTCGAATTTGTATCCGGCGTGGTTGCAGTTTTAGCTCTTGTTCACGATGTGCTTCTTCTTCTTGGCCTTTACTCAATTTTGCAGTGGTCAGTTGATACAAACTTTATTGCGGCTGTTCTTACAGTTCTCGGTTACTCTATCAACAACACTATCGTAATTATGGACAGAATCAGAGAAAACACTCGTCATTCAAGAAAAGAAAGTTATGCACAGATTGCAGAAAACAGTATCTGGCAGACATTTAATCGTTCTGTAAATACAACAATCACAACACTTTTGACAATTGGTATGGTTTACATCCTTGGTGTTCCATCAATTAAGGCGTTCTCACTTCCGATTATTATAGGTATTGTTATTGGTTTCTATTCTTCAGTATTTGTATCAGGTTCAATCTGGTCAACCTGGAGAGATTCAGCAGTAAAAGCAAAAAGACAGTAATTAAATAAAAAAAACCGTTTGCTAATGGCAAACGGTTTTTTTATTATTGTATCGGTTCAAAATCTGATGCACCATGTTTACAAAGTGGACAGATATAATCATCAGGCAAGGTATCTCCCTCGTAGACATATCCACAAATCTTACACACAAAACCTTTTTTTCCATCAGTATCCGGTTTTGGCTTAACATTATTCTGATAGTAAGTATATGTCATTGTTTCTGCATCCGATATTACTCTTGATTCTGTAATGCTACATATAAACATCCCATGCGTATCAAGGTCAATATACTGTTCAACCTTAAGCGACATAAACGAGTTAATATATCTAGACAAAAATACAAGTCCATTATCAGAACGAAGCTTTTCATAGTTATTGAATTTATCCGTATTTCTTCCACTTGTAAAGCCAAAATTCTCAAACACAGCAAACGGAGCTTCTGTTGAGAGACAGTTAATATTCATTATGCCCGATTTTTTGATTATATGATGCGAGTAGTTGTCTTTATTGATTGTAACTGCAATCCTGTTAGGAGTGCTAGTAACCTGAGTAACGGTGTTTACAATCAAACCGTTATCTCTCTTACCATCATTGGATGTAACTACATATAATCCATATCCTATGTTAAAGAGTGCGCTCAGATCATTTTTGTTTGCAGTCTCACTATCCTGTGCAAGATAGTCACGACAAAGTTCATCAGAAAGCCTTTCAATCATTTCTGTACTTTCAGTGTCAAGCGCAGATTTTATCGTTACAACTGTATCAACATAGTTTATATTCTTACTCTTTTCAAACATATTTCTCATTACTTTGGCTGCAAGTGGAGCCCACGAACCATTTTCCACAAATGCCACAGTTCTGTTCTTGTAGTCTCTCTCAATAAGATTATCTATAAACTGTCTCATAAATGGGAAAATCTCTGCATTATAAGTAGTGGAGGCAAGAACAAGTTTTCCATAACGAAAAGCATCCTCTACCGCCTCCGCCATATCACATCTTGCTAAATCATTTATGACAATCTTCGGGCAACCTTTTTCTTTCAGCTTATCCGCAAGTAACTCTACCGCTTTTTTCGTGTTGCCGTAGATGGATGAATATGCTATAACAATTCCCTCTGACTCAACTGAATACGATGACCATGTATTGTACAAATTGATATAGTATTCAAGATTTTCAGTAAGAACAGGACCATGAAGCGGACAAATAACTTTTATATCAAGACCCGCCGCCTTTTTAAGAAGATTCTGTACTTGTTGGCCATATTTACCAACAATACCAATATAATATCGACGAGCCTCACATGCCCAATCTTCCTCTATATCAAGAGCACCAAATTTTCCAAATCCATCAGCCGAGAAAAGAACCTTATCATAACTATCATAGGTAACTAAAACCTCAGGCCAATGAACCATAGGTGCAGCAACAAAAGTAAGTGTATGTTTACCAAGACAAAGAGTATCACCCTCCTCGGCTACAATTCTTCTGTCTTCATACTCTGTGCCAAAGAACTGCTGCATCATAGTAAAGGCTTTTTTTGACGCAACAATAACAGTTTCTTTGTTTAAGTTCATAAAGTTTGCAATATTTGCTGAATGGTCAGGCTCCATATGTTGAATAATAAGATAATCAATCTTTCTGCCTTCTGTCGCGGCAGAAAGATTGTCAAGCCACTCATGTGTGAACCTTGCATCAACTGTATCCATAACAGCAATTTTTTTATCAATAATTGCGTACGAGTTATATGACATCCCGTTTGGCACTACATACTGACCTTCAAACAAATCAATATTATGGTCGTTTACACCAACATATTTAATATCATCTGTTATCCTCATCTTGTACCTCCTGTTTATCTTTAGTTAAAATTTACTCAAGAATTCATCTTGCACATATGCTAAAACCCAATCTCTCTCGCAAGACTTTTAAGGGTATCTGCACTATCTTTAAGTCCTTTAAACTCACTTTCCGAAAAGTCAATATTTATAATTCTCTCCGCTCCACCCGAACCAACCACCGTCGGTACAGATAGGCAAACATCAGATATGCCATACTCACCCTCAAACATGCTTGACACTGTTAAAATTGAATTCTCATCGCCAATTATAGCCTCAACAATTCTCTTTACTGCAAGAGCAATCGCATAGTAGGTAGAGCCTTTTCGTCTGATAATCTCATATGCCGCGTTTTTAGTCTTATTGTAGAATTCATCACGACAAATTTCAAGAGAGCTACAATCTCCACCGCCCTGACAATATTCTTCTACATCCATTCCCGCAACACTGGTTACACTCCATGCTGCAACCTCTGAATCACCATGCTCACCTATAATATATGTGTGCACATTTCTAGCATCTACATTTACTCTTTCGCCTATTAAATATTTAAGTCTTGAGGTATCTAAAACAGTGCCCGATCCTATAACATTATTCTTTGAGAACCCCGAGATTTTACATGTAATATATGTCAGTATATCAACAGGGTTAGTAACTACCATCAATATGGTATCATCCATACAATACCTTAAAATATTGTCGATAATTTCTTTAAATATATCTGCGTTTCGCTTTAACAAATCAGTTCGTTTTTCTCCTTCGCGCTGATTTGCACCGGCCGTTATTATAACCATATCGCTACCTTTAATATCAGAATAGCTACCTGCAACAATTCTTACAGGACTTACAAAGCTGACGCCATGATTCATATCCATGGCATCGCCCTCTGCCTTATCTTTATTTATATCGATTAAAATAATTTCTGATACAAGTCCGCTTATCATAAGTGTATAGGCTGTTGTTGAACCTACATTTCCTGCACCGATTACGGTAATTTTTCCTTTGAACATATAGCACCTCCATGTTTTATGCTATATATTCTTCCATCCGTGCAGCAATTTATTCAACTTAACATCATACACAATATCAAATGCTTTTATAAAACTCTTTGTATGCCTTATAAGTCATAAATATATCAAACTTACTTGCAATCTCAAAAGGTGAATGCATACACAACAGAGCAACACCTGCATCAATTACATCCATATCAAGATTAGCAACAAACTGTGCGATTGTACCACCACCGCCACAATCAACTTTTCCAAGTTCACCCGTTTGCCATTTAACGCCATTATCATTAAAAATTCTACGGATTTTAGCAACAAGTTCTGCACTTGCATCACTGGCTCCTCCCTTTCCGCGTGAGCCTGTATATTTTGTAAGCAAAATACCTCCACCAAGAATTGGGCTATTCTTCTTTTCGTATACATTTGCATAATTTGGGTCAAAAGCAGCACCAACATCTGCCGAAAGACAAACAGAGTTACTAAGCGTATCGCGAAGAATAATATCGTTATAATTTTTTGTACAAAGGCTACATATCTTTGCAAGAATATTTTCAAAATATCTTGATTGCATACCAGTTGCACCCATAGAGCCTACCTCTTCTTTATCAACAAGAAGACATATAGCGGTTCTCTGTGGTTTTTTAATATCAACAATCGCCTTAAGAGCAGTATATGCACACACTCTGTCATCCTGGCCGTAGCCACCAATCATGCTTCTGTCAAGTCCGACATCGCGTGCAGAATATGCCGGCACAACCTCTATCTCGCTGCTGAGGAGATCTTCTTCTGTTATATCATATTTCTCGTTCAAAATTCTAAGAATATTAAGCTTTACCCCCTCTTTTACATCCTTATCATCGCAACAAATGTTACCAAGCAGAACATTAAGACTCTCACCAGTAATGGCTTCGTGCATCTTTTTTGTCATCTGCTCTGTTGCAAGATGTGGTAAAAGGTCTGTTACACAAAATACAGGGTCGCCTTCTTCTTCACCAATTGAAATTTTAATCTGAGTTCCATCAGTAAGAGCCGCAATACCATGAATCGCAAGCGGCATTGCGGTCCACTGATATTTCTTTATTCCACCATAGTAGTGTGTTTTAAAGAAAGCCATTTCGCCATCTTCGTAGAGTGGATTAGGCTTTAAATCAAGTCTTGGAGAATCTATGTGTGCACCGATAAGGTTTATTCCGTTTATAATATCTTCACTTCCAATGACAGCAGCAAGAACACCCTTGCCTCTGTTTACAGTATAAACCTTATCCCCTGCCTTTAATGACTTTTTTTCCTCAAGTGGAACAAATCCGTTGCGTTCAAGCTCACGGCATGTGCTTTCGCAGAATTCACGCTCGGTTTTTGAGTCCGAGATAAATACACGATAGTCCTCACAAAAATCAAATATTTCCTTTTTCTGCTTCTCTGTTATACCGCAAAAGCCATTCTTGTTCTCATAACAAAGCTTTTCTGCCAAATTACTCTTTTTTGCCATAATTTAATCATTCCTTTCAGTAATTTATTCTATATTCGCATAAATTGATTCATACATTGATTTCGCCTCATTAACACGCCCAATATAATTTCTTGTTTCTCTAAATGGTATATTTACAAGATTTCCTTTTTTGTCAACATACTTCTTGTCGCTGAGCCAACTGTCCACATTACCCGGTCCGCCATTATATGCGGCAAGAGCAATATTTATATCATCATATCTATCAATTAAACTTTTAAGATAGAAACAGCCAAGATTTATATTTACCTCAGGATCAAAAAGTGAATCTTTTGTATAATCATTAATTTTGAGCTGATTTGCACAATACTCCCCTGTTTTTTCTGTAAGTTGCATAAGCCCCTTGGCATCTGCTGAAGAAACTGCATATCTGTCAAATCGACTCTCTTCCCTGATTACAGAGTATATAAGATACTTATCAAGATCATATTCCTGTGCATATTTTTCCACAAAATTTTCGTATTTAATCGGATATTGTATCATTTTAATTTTGGTTGCCAAATCAGATTCAAGATATATGCGTATCATGGCAATTCCCAGGCAGATAATACTAACTAAAAAAATTATAAATTTAAATATTCCCGTGCTACACCCTCGATGTTTATTTGCTCGTCTGCCCGTGTTTGTCGTTTTCCTCATATACTTCCACTCCGGCTAATTTCTGATAATTTTGTTATAAATAGTTTCTACCTGCTTCCTAACATTTATTATGTCCCCATTGTTTTCTATATAGCAGTCTGAAAGTCTTATCAACTCATCATCACTAAGTTGTTTTTTCATTCTTATTTTTGCTTGTTTTTCAGTGCATCCATCACGCTCTATTACACGATTTAAACGCACATCATATGGCGCAACAACAGCAATTTTAAGAGCTATATCTATAGGACATTCGCTTGTAAAAAGCAAAGGAATTTCAAGGCATACAACATCTGAGTCAGATATGTCTATACGCCTTTGAATTTCCTTGTATATTAGAGTATGTGTAATGTCAGTAAGAGTTTTAAGTTTTTTATCATCTGAAAAAACAATATCTGCAAGGTATTTTCGATTTATACTTCTGTCAGGGTGCAAAATATCTTTACCGAATGCATCTACTACCTCATTATATGCACAACCTCCAGGCTGCATAATCTCGTGTGATATTTTGTCTGAATCAATAACCTCCGCACCAAGTTTTTTAAATTCTGCACCTACTGTACTTTTACCCGAGCCTATTCCACCCGTTAAAGCAATAACTTTCATATCTATCACCTAAGCCTGTTTGCTCATTTCCTCCGCTCTGTCTACACATGCACGAACAGCACTTTGAATAACAGAGCGAAACCCGTTTTCTTCAAGGTCACAAACTGCAGCAATAGTCGTTCCGCCCGGAGAACAAACATTGTCTTTAAGTTTTTCGGGGTGTATACCCGTCTCAAGAACCATTTTCGCGCTACCCTCTACCGCTTTTGCTGCAAGAGATATAGCTTGTTTTTTTGTAAGTCCATAACTTACGCCTGCATCTGCCATCGCATCAATAAGCATATACACATATGCTGGGCTGCTTCCGTGCAGCGCAGTTGCAACACTCATAAATTTTTCGGGCATTATGGCAGTTTCACCAACTGCAGATAATAGATTTTCTACTACCTCAATATCTGCCTCTGAGATGTTTTTATTAGGTGTAATAACCGTCATTCCGCATGCAACCTGTGCTGGTGTGTTAGGCATTGTGCGGACAATCTTTTTATCGTATCCAATCAAGTCTTCAAGTGTCGCCAGAGTTACCCCCGCTGCAATCGAAAGATAAATTTTGTCGTAGTATCCCTTTAGTTTATCAGCAACAAGGGGTATAATATTTGGCTTTACTGCAAGAATAACGACCTCGCTCATAACTTCCACATCTGCTTCGGTTTTTGCAATATTTACGCCTTTCTTTTGCCACTCTCTGCACTTCTCTATATCAATATCATAAAGAGTTATATCTGATGCGATATTCCCGGCCGATATCAACCCGCTAATCAAGGCTGATGCCATATTTCCGCCGCCTATAAATCCGATTTTCATACGGTCACCTCGCAAAAATTATATCAATTAAGAATTAAGACAAAACTAGAATTCTCCCTTGAGATACTTTTCGATACGGTCAAGACCTGTCTCGATAACTTCCATAGAGGTTGCATAAGAAAGTCTTACATATCCGTCAATACCAAAGCCCTCACTTGGCACAAGCGCGACAAGCGCTCTATCTAAAATATCTTCACACAGTTCCTGTGCGGTGTTAATCATCTTACCATAATGCTCTTTTCCGAGAACATTTTTGACATTCATAAATATATAAAACGCACCTTGAGGCTTTGTACAGCTGAGCCCTTCAATACCGTTTATTCTATCTACCATATAGTCACGACGGCTGATGTAAGTTGCCTTCATCTCTTCAATAAAGCTCTGATCACCATTTAGAGCCTCAACCGCTGCCGCCTGAGCAACAGAGTTGGGGTTAGATGTGGCGTGGCTTTGAATGTTTGCCATCGCTTTCGCAAGTTTTTCGTTCGCTGCGATATAACCAATTCTCCAACCTGTCATGGCGTATGTCTTCGCCATACCATTAACAATAATCGTAAGATCACGGATTTCGTCACCTAAAGTTGCGATGTTTGTATGAGTGCCATCATACACAAGTTTTTCATAAATCTCATCAAAAACAACATAGATGTTATTTTCAACTGCAATTTTGGCAATCTGCTTCATCTCATCCTCTGTGTATATCATACCGGTTGGGTTGCTTGGTGTGTTAAGTACAATAGCAATAGTCTTTGGGGTAATTGCTGCTTTTAACTGCTCAATTGTAAACTTAAAGCCTGTTTCCTCTGTTGTATTGATAATAACAGGTACACCGTCTGCCATTTTAATCATCTCTGGATAACTTACCCAATAAGGAGCCGGCAAAATAACCTCATCTCCTGGATTACAAATACACATAAATGTATTAGTAAGCGAGTGTTTTCCGCCATTACTTACAACAATGTTTGCAGTTGTGTACTCAAGACCCGAGTCTCTCTTTATCTTATCACATATAGCTTGCTTAATCTCAAGTGTTCCCGATGCAGGAGTATACTTTGTAATATTATTTTCTATAGCTCGGATACCTGCCATCTTTACATTATCAGGTGTATTAAAATCAGGCTCTCCTGCGCCAAAACCAACAACAGGAATACCCTGTTGTTTCATTTGCTTAAATTTTGAATCTATGGCAAGAGTCGGTGATGGACTGATTGCCGCTGCCTTTTCTGAAATTCTTAACTGCATTTATTTAACCTCCAAAATATAATCATCCTAGTATATACCATTTTAATACAAAAAAGCAAAAAATGCAATATATAAACATGCAAATTTCAAAATTTTAGTAAATATATTGTATTTTTTGCAAAAGATTTTATCTACCTCTTTTAAGTGTTTCATAAAAAACACGATATAGATTTTTATATGCAATTTTATTTATTATTATATCCGGGATGCCTGACATATTCATAAGATCAATAAGACTCGACATATCTTCTGCACCCGACATTCCGTTTGGCAGAATATCAACGCCATCAAAATCAGACCCAAGCCCAACTGAATCTTCTCCGCCAAGATTTAAAATATATTCTATATGCTCTACGATTTTTTCAATACTACAAGTTTTGCTGTTAGATAAAAACTCAGGGTAAAAGTTTATCCCTATGCATCCCTTTCTATTTATAATAGTACATATTTGCTCATCAGTTAAATTACGCCTATGGTCACATATGGCCCTCACACAGGAATGCGATGCAACAAACGGATAAACTGTATTCTCTACAACATCCCAGAAGCCTTTTTCTGATATATGAGATACATCTATAAGTATCCCTAAATCCTCCATTATCTTAACTGCCTGTTTACCAAAATCTGTAATCCCGCCGCCACAATCTTCTGTCACTCCATCGGCTATTTCATTAGCATAATTCCATGTCAATGTTATAAGGCGAACTCCAAGTTTATAAAACTCATATATGGCATCTACGCGACCACCCAGCGCCTCGCCACCCTCAATTGATAAAATCGAATATAAACCGCCGTTTTTTACAGCATTTTCGAGTTGTTCTGCATTTTCTATTGCTGAAATTCTACCTATGTTCTTCGAGATTTCCAGACGATATTTACTGATAAGCGACATACAGTGATCAAACGGAGGTTTACTGATATTTTTCTTATCAACAAAGGCTGCAAAAACCTGAATATATGTATCAAATTTTTCCATTCTCTCAATATCAATATGCCCTTGATTTTTACACATAGAGAGGTTATCCATATATATTTCGGATATTGTGTCACAATGAGCATCAAATATTGCCCGCACAAAATCATCCCCTAATCAAGAATAATGTCTTTTATATGATTTATCTCAAACAGTTCATATACTCCACCATCGTTTGCCGCATATACTTCTATCGCATCAAATCTTATATTGCAATCCATAGGGTTTTGCTCAAAATACCTCTCCGCCGCACATCTTATATGCTCTGCTTTTCTTCTGTCAATCGCCTCTGACGGAAGACCGTACTTATCCGATTTTCTTGTTTTTACTTCAACAAAGACAAGTTCTTCTCGGTCCATACATATTATGTCTATTTCTCCACCTTTGACAGTATAGTTTCGTTCTAAAATCCTGTATTCTTCTTCCTCTAGGTACCTTGTTGCTATACTCTCCCCAAAATCACCTAAATTTTTGTTATATCGGCTCATTCTTCTACACCTAACACTTTATTTGTGATAAAAGATTTTCGATGGATGGGCAAAAGTCCACCCTCTCTTATACCCATCATATGCTCTTTTGTGCCGTAGCCCTTGTTTTTTGCAAAGCCATATCCCGGATACGCTTCGTCCATATCACACATATATCTGTCTCTTGTCACTTTAGCGAGAATAGACGCAGCCGCAATACACTGAAACTTTGCATCCCCTTTTACTATGTACTCACAGGGAACTTCATTAAATGCTATCTTGTCATTTCCGTCAACGAGCAAAAATTCAGGCTTTATATCGAGTTTATCAACAGCCTGTTGCATTGCAAGGTGCGTAGCCTGACGAATGTTTATCTCATCAATAATCTCAGGCTCTACAAACACAACCGCCCACGAAAGCGCCTTTTCTATAATCTCATCGTATAACTTTTCTCTTTTTTTCTCGCTGAGTTTTTTCGAGTCATCTACTCCTTCAATTGCTAAACCTTCCGGTAATATCACTGCCGCCGCACATACAGGCCCCGCAAGAGGTCCCCTACCGACCTCATCAACGCCCGCAATTAGTTTATATCCCATATTATGATACTGTGTTGCAACTTCTGGCATATTTTACACATCCTTTTAAATTATCTCTTTATATATGGAAATAGCGAGAGTGTCCTCTCGCTTAAAATTCCTAATTTATATAATATTTATGGAAGTTCAAGCGTAATTCTTCCAATTTTCGCACTTCTAAACTCATCAAGTATAAGCATTGATGTACGAAATGTATCTATCTCTCCACCCGAGATAACGCAACCTCTTTTTTTGCCAATTTGTTGAACCAAGTCCCAGCTTTCGAGCTGCAAATCATTATCGCTCAGCTTATATCTGTCAATAAGATTATCAGAATAATTTTCTTTAAGGTAATCTACAAGATAAAAGGCAAGTTCCTCTATATCCATTATCTCATCCTTTATTCCACCTGTATAGGCAATACGCCTTGCAACCTCGACACTCTCAAATTTAGGCCAGAGAATACCAGGGGTGTCTAAAAGCTCGTACTTATCGGCTATTCTTATCCATTGTTTTGCAGTAGTAACGCCCGGTCTGTCACCCGTTTTTGCAGCTTTTCGAGCAGACAAACGATTTATAAACGACGACTTGCCAACATTCGGAATTCCAACAATCATCATTTTTACGCTATGTCTTTGTATGCCGCGTTTTTTATCGCGTTCAAACTTATCTTTCAATACCGCATCAATTGCAGGCGAGAGAGCAGAAAATCCGCGTCCTGTTCGGCAATCAGCCAAGAATGCAGTTATATTCCTTGATTGAAAATACTCAAGCCATTTTTGATTTGCAGTTTCATCTGATATGTCACACTTGTTTAAAACCGCAATCCTCGGTTTTGTGCCCACAATAGTATCAATCTCGGGATTGCGCGAAGACAATGGAAGCCTTGCATCAAGCAGTTCTATCACAACATCTACAAGCTTTAAATTATCTGTTATAAGGCGTCTGGTCTTGGCCATATGCCCCGGAAACCACTGAAGCTCCATTTCTCGCACCTCCTCATTTAAATACAAACCATTTAGTATAAACCAGTCTCACCGTCTGTATTTATCATAAAAGAAACTTGCTCTGCATTGATATGCATTGTTCCAACATCACTGACTGGCCAAAATCTGAATATTGCCCCACCCATAATTTCTTTAACCGGAACAGGTCCGATATGACGACTATCCTTACTGTTGTTTCTATTATCACCCATTGCAAATATATATCCGGGTTGAATAACTATTGGGTTATCCTTGCTATAATTATCATCTTTTATAAGCGAAGCTATATAGGTGCCCACCTCTCTTGTTGGACCATTTATATAATCCTCTTTGATAAGCTCGTCGTTTACATATACACTTCCAGTTCTGAAATCAATATATATGGTGTCTCCCTCTGTAGCTATAACGCGTTTAATATAAGGACGATTCGGGTCTGATGCGGGTTTAAATATAACAACATCTCCCTTTTCAGGAGTGTAGAAAAATCTATTTACATACAGTCTGTCGTTGTTGTGAAGGCTAGGCTCCATCGACTGCCCCTGAACCTTTACCAGCGTAAAGACATACTGTCTGACAACCAATGCAACAACAACTGCAATAGCTATTGCAACTACCCAATCACGCAACTCCTTTATCCAGTTCATTTTTTCTTTTGGAGATTCCTCTCCCTCTGTTTCGGATATAGTTTCTGATGTTATATTTACAATTTCTTCGTTATCCTTGTTAAAATCATCTGAGTACATGTTAACACCCACACCTTTCTTATAACAAAAAGTGGTGATTATATAGATATAACCACCACCGCGCTTTTGCCTATTAAAGCTTTTCTTTAACCTTTGCTGCCTTGCCGACTCTATCACGGAGATAGTAAAGTCTTGCACGACGAACACGACCGTGTCTAACTACCTCGATACGATCAATCTTCGGTGAGTTAAGCGGGAAGGTTCTCTCAACACCTACACCATAAGAAACGCGTCTTACAGTAAATGTTTCCTGAATACCACCATGATTCTTCTTGATGATGGTGCCTTCAAACATCTGAATTCTCTCTCTTGTTCCCTCGGTAACCTTTACGTAAACACGCACAGTATCACCGATCTGAAGCTCTGGCAAATCAGTTCTGATTTGTTCTTGTGTGATTTGTTGTAAAATATCCATTTTTACACTTTCCTTTCTTCTCAGACATTCTTACCTCATATGGGCAGAGGACTATCCATAATAACCTTTATATATTAACACATATTTTTGAATAATGCAATACTTTTTTTAAAAAATTTTTTTATTGCTCTTCTATATCTTCTGTATCAATTATTCCGGCTACAAACTCTTTTGCATCAAACACTTCTATATCGTCTACACCCTCGCCAACACCTACAAGCTTTACAGGTATGTCATACTCATTCTTTATCGCAAAAGTTATTCCTCCCTTTGCGGTACCGTCAAGTTTTGTAAGTATAATACCTGTAATATCAGCCGCCTGTTTAAACTCCTTTGCCTGCTGAACCGCATTTTGTCCTGTTGTTGCATCTAAAACAAGTAAGACTTCTTTTCCACTTTGCGGAAGTTCCCTGTCTAAAATTTTATAAATCTTTTTTAATTCTTCCATAAGGTTTTTCTTGTTATGAAGTCTGCCCGCAGTATCACAAAGCAAAACATCTACACTCTTGCCCTTGCAATAATTTATGGCATCATACACAACCGCAGCAGGGTCTGCCCCTTCGAATTGTTTTATAATCTTTACATCTGTTCTGTCTGCCCATACCTCAAGTTGTTCAATCGCCGCAGCACGAAAAGTATCTGCTGCCGCAATAACTACATTTTTCCCTTGTTTTTTATACATGTTGGCAAGTTTACCAATCGATGTGGTCTTTCCAACTCCGTTTACGCCAATTACCATTACAACCGCAGGAGTACCATGAATGTCCATTTCGCAACCCGCTCCGCTTGTAAGTATATCTTCAAGTATAACAAAAAGCTCTCTCTTGATCTCTACGCCATCGACGATGTGCTTTTCATGTGCAACATCACGCAAACGCTCAATAATATCCATAGAAGTGTTTACACCAAGATCTGCAGTTATCAACACTTCTTCAAGTTCTTCAAACAGTTCTTCGTCAACCTTACTAAACGCCTTTATAACTGATTCGAGTTTTTCATTTATTGAACTTTTTGTCTTGCTTAAACTCTCTTTAAGCTTGCTGAAAAATGTCATTTGTTTTTTCCTTTCGACTATAATATTATTCCTTTATCTCGTCAATATTCAGCGACAGAAGTTTAGATATGCCTCTCTCCTGCATTGTTACACCATAGAGAATGTTTGCCGCCTCCATTGTTCCGCGTCTGTGCGTAACAACAATAAACTGTGTCTTTTTACTGTATTTGCTGAGATAATCAGCATACCTGTACACATTTACATCATCAAGTGCTGCCTCAATCTCATCAAGAATACAAAACGGTGTTGGCCTTACATCAAGGATAGCAAACAAAAGCGCAATAGCCGTAAACGCCTTTTCTCCACCTGATAGCAGTGACAGACTTTGCAACTTCTTACCCGGAGGCTGCGCTTCTATCTCTATTCCGCTCTCCAACACATTGTCAGGATCTGTAAGGTATAGGTTTGCGTGGCCTCCGCCAAACAGTTCACTGAAGACCCTGTTAAAGTTTGAATTTATAACTTTAAACTGCTCTGCAAATCTTGTCTGCATAATCTGCATCATTTCTTCTATTACAGAATCAAGCTCTGCTTTTGCTTTTTCAAGGTCATGCGTCTGTACAGTAAGGAAGTCATATCTCTCTTTTACATTTTTATACTCTTCTATTGCATCAATATTTATGTTTCCAAGATTCTTTATCTTATCTTTAAGCTCACGGATTTTTGCAGAAGCTTCCTTATAATCAAAATCATCATCAACTTTAAGTTCAAGTGCATCGCTGTATGTAAGCTCATAGTCTTCCCACATACGATTGATTATACTCTCTCTGTCGGCTGTCAGTTTTTCCTGTCTCATTTCAATTTTGTCAGTTCTCTGTGTCAGGGCAAACTTTTTCTCCTGAGTATCTTTTACTTCCATCTGACATTCTCTAATCTTTGTTTCTGTTTCCTGACGCTTTTTCTGAAGCTCTGACGCTTTCTGTCTTGAGTCCTCAACAGATTGCTGTAATATAATCCCCTCTTCCTTAAGAGACTCTATTTCATCTGTAATCGAAGCATTACGATTTTTGAGCGTTTCTATTCCGCCGCGCTTTACATTTACAGATTCAATCTGCTCTCCCTTGGTATTCATAATTGAACTTATGCGCTCGTTTTCAATCTCAATATCCTTAAGAAGTGTGCTCCTTTTAATATTAAGTTCAGTAAGGCGCAAAGAGAGCATATTATTCTCTCCCGAGAGTCGACTGTGCTCTTCTTGAATGCGGGTCGCTTCTTCTTCAAGTTCCGCGCGTTTAAGCTCTTTAAGCTCAGTCTCAGCCACTTTTTCACCCGACTCTTTTTCTATTTCTGACAGTCTATCATTTATCTCTGCAATTTCGTTCTCAAGCTGAATATTAGAGTTTTCGATATTCTCAACAAGAGCGGCATACCTCTCGTGATTTGCAGATGCTTTGACAAGCTCCTCCCGTAAATTGATAATCTCGTGATTTATTTTGTCAGCCTCTGTCTCTGTTTCAGCTATAGACAAGTTAATGTCATCAATTTTCTTTTCCTCTTCATCTGCAAGTGTTTTTAACTTGTCGATATCTACTGCCAGAGCATCAATTTCTCCTGTACGGGAGAGAGAACCCGCTGTCTTTACCGCACTACCACCTGTCATTGCACCGCCAGACAAGATAACCTCTCCGGTAAGGGTAACAATCTTAAATTTATGCTTTGTGCGCCTTGCCATTGAAATCGCGTTATCAATATTATCACACAAAACTGTTGAGCCAAGAAAACTGCCAACAATCTCTAAATACTCACTGTCACAAGTTACCACATCTGATGCTATCGCAATAAAACCTTCGCATTTTTCTGCATCAGAGCTGTCAAACACCTTTGATTTAATTGAAGATATCGGTAAAAATGTAGCTCTGCCAAGATGTTTTTCTTTTAGATAAGCAATCGCCGTCTTTGCATCTTCCTCTGATTTTGTAACGATGTTCTGTCCTACATTTCCAAGCGCGGTCTCAATTGCTGTAATATATTTTTTTTCAGTTTTTATAAGTTGTGCAAGAGGTCCGAAAATTTCTGCTTTTTTCAGATTTCCATCATTATATGCAGTCATGACAGACTTAACGCCCTTGCCATATCCCTCAAATTCGCGCTCCATATCCATAAGCATGGTGCGTCTGGAACGTTTCTGGGACAGATCAAGCAGATGCTTGTTTTTCAATTCAAGCAACCTTAAAGCCTCTGCCTTTTTATCCTTTAATTCATTTTCGACCTCACGCTGTTTAACCTCGATGTCAAGCACTTGTGCTTGACATCTGTCCACGCATGCCAATGCATTTTTCATTTGAACCAAGAGTTCATTCTTATCCTTTGATCTGTTTTCAAGTTCTGCAGATATATCTGCTTTTCTTCCCGAAAAACTGTCAGCTAATATTTTATAGTTATTAACATAACCCCTCAGGGAGTTAAGTTCGGCGGTAATCTCTATAATCTGCAACTTTATATCTTCAAGAATACTGCCCTTTTCATCAACATTTTCACCCGCTCTTGTCGCAAGTGCGGTTACCTCTTCTATCTCAATTCTTGTATTTTCTTTCTCTCGATTAAGTTCCAAAAGGCAACCCTTATGCAAATCAATCTCCTGGTCTGCAAGCTTTACTCCCTCAAGCATACGCTCTATCTCAATTTCAAGACGCTCGATATTTCTCTCATTGTGCTCGATATCGTTTAGCAATATACCGATGTTTTTCTCGCCATCGCTTATTTTAAGTGCGATTTTTCTCTCCTCATCTGATATACGCGATATTTCCTCATCGTGATTTCGTATTTCGTTATACATAGTTGTAATCTCTATATCGGTTCTTGAAAGCACTTTTGAAATATCATCAATCTGCGACTTTAAGATATTAAAATCTTCATCAAGATGAGAAAGTTCTTCTTTGATTTTATCAATATTTACAATAGATACATTTATATCAAGTCCACGTAGTTCATCACGCAGGACCAGATATTTTTTTGCCTTTTCCGACTGTCTCGAAAGCGGCTCAAGCTGACCTTCAAGTTCACTTAATATATCCTGAACTCGCATAAGATTGTCAACAGTCTGAATAAGTTTACGCTCCGCCTCTAGCTTTCTGTATTTGTATTTGGACACACCTGCCGCTTCCTCAAAAATCTGGCGTCTATCCTCTGATTTCGTACTCAGGATAGAGTCAATCTTGCCTTGACCAATTATTGAATATCCATCACGTCCAAGACCTGTATCCATAAATAATTCGTGTATATCCTTTAGACGACACAAGGTCTTGTTTATGTAATATTCACCCTCTCCGCTTCTATATACGCGACGCGTAACAGTAACTTCAGGAAAATCAAGAGAAAAATATCCGTCTGTATTATCAAGCGTAAGGGTAACTTCAGCGAATCCCAAAGCCTTACGATCCTCTGTGCCTGCAAATATTACATCTTCCATTTTACTGCCGCGCAAAGATTTAACACTCTGCTCTCCCATAACCCAACGAATGGCATCAGAGATATTACTCTTACCCGAGCCGTTAGGTCCGACAATTGCAGTGATTCCTGAATTAAAATCAAGATAAATCTTGTCCGCAAATGACTTAAACCCTTGCATTTCAATGTTTTTTAGACGCATTTTTCATTTCCTCTTCTGGCTACAAATTTTTTTAGATACGCTTTATCTCATAATTCTTCACTATATCAATTATGTAAAAAAGTGCCGCCATAAACATAGCAACAATCATCACAATTATTATTGACATAGCAGCGATATCAGGAATCTCTTTCCACATTATCATTGTAAGCACGCCTGCATAAAAAATAACAGTTGACGCCTTACCATACCAGTTTGAACTGACAACAATCTTTTTAATATACAATATTCCACCGGTTATAATCATTGATACCTCTTTAACAATAACAAACACAAGAAGCCATACAGGTATTATATTTGCAACAACAAGACAAACGACCGCTGTTATCTGCATCAGCTTGTCTACAAAAGGATCATACACCATGCCAAATTGCGTTATCATATTATAACGCCTTGCTATATATCCATCAATCACATCAGTAACACCTGAAATCACAAATATAATCGCTGCAACAGACATATTATCTCTAATTAACATAAAATACGCAAATATCGGCACAAGCATAAGCCTTGCGGTTGTTAAAATGTTTGGTATCAAAAACAATCACCTCTTAAAACTCTGTACATCATATATTTTTCTTAAAATACTACCAAAATACTGTGATATCATACAAAGTAAATTATATCCTTATAATTATCAAAAGTCAACTGATTTTTAATAATTATTCTATATAATAATACCGCCATTCGGGCTTAAAACTTGCCCTGTAATAAAGCTGTTTTCATCTGCAAGAAAAACGATAGCGGCGGCTATTTCTTCTGCTTTACCCAGTCTACCAAGAGGGGTTTGCTCGCATATAGCAGATACAGCATCTTCATCAAGGGCTGAATTCATGTCTGTATCTATTGCCCCGGGTGCAACACAGTTTACTCTAATCCCCGATGGGCCTACCTCTTTTGCAAGAGCTTTTGTCATACCTATAACCCCTGCCTTTGCAGCGGAATATGCAACCTCACACGCTGCACCTGTTATTCCCCATATTGATGATACATTAACAATTGCTCCGCTTTTGCGATTTATCATCTGTGGCAAAACCTCTCTTGTGCAATAAAAAGCACCTGACAAATTTATGTCAATAATTCTTCTCCACTCTTCGTCAGACAAAGCATCAAACATAGAAAATCCTGCAACTCCTGCATTATTTATAAGCACATCAACCTTTTCAACCCTTGCAAACATCGATTTAACCTCATCGGGGTTTGAAATATTAGCCTTTATAGCAACTCCTCCAAGTTCTTCGGCAAGTTTTATTGCTTCATATTGTGATTTATTATAATTTATAATAACTCTGTCGCCATTTTCAGCAAAAGCCCTTGCCGCAGCCGCTCCTATACCTCTTGATGCTCCTGTTATAAGTACATTTCTCATTTTCTTCCCTCCAGAATTCCATCTCTTCTTGGATTATATGAATGTCCGTGACATATAGCAATCGCCACCGCATCTGCAGTATCATCAGGCTTTGGTACACTATCAAGTCCAAGCAAAAGCTTTACCATCTGCTGAACCTGATTTTTGTCGGCTCTGCCATAGCCCGCAACTGCTTGTTTTACCTGAAGAGGTGTGTATTCAAAAATCTCAACTCCGTGATTTATTGCAGATAACAATATCACTCCTCTTGCCTGAGCAACATTGATAGCCGTCTTCTGGTTACTGTTAAAGAACAATTCCTCTATTGCCATAAAGTCAGGCTTTGTTCTCTCAATGATATTATTCAAATCATCATATATCAGTTTAAACCTGTCCATCATATTGATATCAGCATCTGTTGTTATGGCACCATACTCAACAACACTGAACTTGTTATTTACATACTCTAAGACCCCATATCCAACTATCGCATATCCGGGGTCGATTCCTATTATCCTCATAAAACTTTTTCTCCTTTTATCAAAAGTTTTGTTGGTTTTTTTAGTTAATTACTATTGCAAAATTAGCTTTTCTGCGTTATAATATACAGAATATATTATATTGTAACATATTTTGGAGGAATTTACAATGGCAAAAGAAAAAGTTGTTTTAGCTTATTCAGGCGGACTTGATACTTCCATCATCATTTCCTGGCTGATTGAAAATTATGATTATGAAGTTATCGCTGTATGCGGCGATGTTGGACAGGGCAAAGAAACTGACGGTCTTGAAGAACGCGCTAAAAAGAGTGGCGCTTCAAAGTGTTATATTGAGGACCTTCGTGATGACTATGTAGCAGACTACATATTCCCTACCCTCAAAGCAGGCGCAGTATATGAGGGTAAATACCTCCTCGGCACATCACATGCGCGTCCTATCATTGCAAAAAGACTTGTTGAAATTGCAGAAAAAGAAGGCGCAGTTGCTATCTGTCACGGTGCAACAGGTAAGGGTAACGACCAGGTTCGTTTTGAACTTACAATTAAGGCTCTTGCTCCTCATCTTAAGATTATTGCTCCATGGAGAATATGGGATATTAAATCTCGCGAGGATGCTGTTGACTATGCAGAAGCACATGGAATTGAAATTCCTGTTACAAAGAAGGATTTATATTCAAGAGACAGAAACATCTGGCACATCAGCCATGAGGGTATGGATCTCGAAGATCCTGCAAATGAACCTCAGCTTGACAGCCTTTTAAAACTCGGCGTATCGCCCGAAAAGGCACCCGATAGCCCTTGCTATGTAACAATCGGCTTTGAGGCAGGTGTACCTGTATCAGTTGATGGAGAAAAACTCGCTCCCCGTCCACTTGTTGAAAAGCTTAACGAGCTTGGTGGAAAGTACGGTGTTGGTATCGCAGATATCGTCGAGGACCGTCTTGTTGGTATGAAGTCAAGAGGCGTATATGAAACTCCGGGCGGAACAATTTTATATACTGCAATAAACGAGCTTGAATATCTCTGTCTTGACCGTGACACTCAGGCGTTTAAGCGTCAGGCAGCAATTAAGTTCAGCGAGCTTGTTTATGACGGAAAGTGGTTTACACCACTTCGCGAATCACTCTCTGCTATGATTGACAAAATGGAAGAAACCGTTACAGGTGAAGTTCGCCTTAAACTCTACAAGGGTAGCGTTACTCCTGCCGGTGCAAAGTCTCCATACTCACTCTACAACGAAGATATCGCAAGCTTTGGCGACAGCAAAGAACTTTACAGCCACAAGGATTCTGAGGGCTTTATCAACCTCTTTGGTCTTCCCCTTAAAGTCCGCGCGTTGATGGAGAAAAAGAACGAGAAATAATAGATTGAAAGGATAAATCGTTATGGCAAAGCTTTGGGGTGGTCGTTTTTCAAAGGCAACCGACACTTTAGTAGATGATTTTAACTCATCAATTCGTTTTGATGCAAGAATGTACGCGCAGGACATCGAGGGCAGTATGGCACATGCCGAGATGCTTGGCAAACAGGGGATAATTCCAAAAGCGGATTCCGACCTTATTGTAAAAACTCTTGCAGAGATTAAAGCAGACATCGAAAACGGCAAGGTTAACTTTGAGATTGATGCCGAAGATATTCATATGAATATAGAGACCATTCTTATTTCGAGAATTGGTGATGTTGGTAAACGCCTTCACACAGGCAGAAGCCGAAATGATCAGGTCGCTCTTGATATAAGAATGTATCTTCGCAGTGAGATTGACGAAATTTTAATGCTTCTTGCAGATTTGAAAAATGTAATTCTTAATATTGCAGAAAATAACCTCGACACAATTATGCCGGGATATACTCATCTTCAAAAGGCACAACCTATCACTCTGGCGCATCACATAATGGCATATTTTGAGATGCTTCGCCGCGATTGCGACAGACTCGCAGACTGTCGCAAGAGGCTCAATATTATGCCCCTTGGCAGCGGCGCTCTTGCTGGAACAACCTATCCTCTCGACAGAGAATTTGTTGCAGCAAAACTAGGATTTGACGGAGTTACGCAAAATAGCCTGGATGGTGTTTCCGACCGAGACTTTGTATGTGAGCTTGCTTTTGATTTATCAATGATAATGACTCATCTCTCAAGATTTTCTGAGGAAATAATCCTTTGGAGCAGTCACGAATTTGGATTTATCGAACTTGACGATGCCTACAGTACAGGTTCGAGTATAATGCCACAAAAAAAGAACCCTGATGTAGCAGAACTTGTTCGCGGTAAGAGTGGCAGAGTTTATGGCTCACTAATGGGACTTTTTACTATGATGAAAGGGCTTCCGCTTGCATATAATAAGGATATGCAGGAAGACAAAGAGCAGATTTTTGATGCTATTGATACAATCAAAATGTGCCTGCCCGTTTTTGCTAAGATGCTTGCCACAATGCGTGTAAAACGCGATGCTATGTTAAACGGTGCAAAGGGTGGCTTTACAAATGCTACAGATGTTGCGGATTACCTTGTAAAGCACGGGCTCCCCTTCCGCGATGCGCATTCGGTAGTTGGTAAAATGGTTGCATACTGCATTGAACACAATACTGTGATTGATGCGCTCTCAATGGAAGAATTTAAATCTTTCTCTTCTCTTATTGAAGATGATATTTATGACGAGATTTCTCTTGAGACTTGTGTAAATCAGCGCAAACTGATTGGTGGCCCTGCCATTGAAACTATGAAGAAGGTAATTGAGCAATATAAAAAGTAACAAAAGTGCTGCCCAAGTCATTGATTTGGGCAGCCTTAATAATACAAGGATTGATTATATGTCTATTTTTGCAATATCCGATTTGCACCTCTCCCTAAATGGCGATAAGCCTATGGATGTTTTTGGCGGCAAGTGGGATAACTACACAGAGCGAATGATGA